>NZ_MUGV01000014.1:0-34421 GCF_002217275.1 Flavobacterium frigidimaris | reverse complement strand
ACAACAATATGTGTTGATCCTAAGTCAGTAGGGGAAAAGGGAGAAAAGATAGTTGACTATTTTTTTAGAGATATTTTAGGATATGGGAATGTTCTACATGGGGAATCTATAACTTGCAATAAACCATTTAAGCATAAAGATAAAAAAGCTAAGGGAAATAGAACGACACATGGAATAGATGCTTTTGTCAGCATGGTTAGTCCAATGGAAGATAATGTTCTTGATGTTGGCGTTATTTCTTCTAAGTTTACTTCAAAGGCTTATCCTAATTCACCTAAGACTACTTTTAAAGAACATTTTAATGATTTAGCACATACTTTGGAGTGTTTTAAAAACTCAAAACTATCGGCAGAAACAAATTTTGGTTCTTCGAATGTAAATAAAACAGAGGTTTTTGGGATATTAGTTTGGGCGTCTAATAAAAGTGACGAAAATAAAAATATAATTTCTGAAGTTTCAAACATTCAATTTGATAGTGATTTAGTATTTGATAAAATAATTGTTTTAGATAATAATAGGCTTAACTTTTTTGTTGAAACAATTCAAAATGCTAAAAAAGAATTTGGAAAAGAAAATTTGAAATTTGTTTATCATAACACTGGGTTGAACAATATTAGTTTGCAATCACAAAGTTTTGGAGATTTTTTACCTCTCGAATATCTTTTTTCTGATATTATACCAGTACGTATTGAGAGAGAAGGGAAAGTTGAGCTTTTGATCTTTTCAAAAGATGAATTTTCAAGTGATAATTGTAGTAAACTCTTAGATTTTGCTAAAGGCTTTGATCATTTGGGTTCTATTTCTTCTATTATATTATCGTTTCCAGATTTTAATGATTTAGAACACTCGCCTATTGTGCAGAAGGAGTTGTTAAGATTTGGAAATTATAAGTATAATAAAAATTTATTTTTGAAAAAGCATACAGAAGATTTTAGAAACTACTAAATATGAAGAAAGATATTTTACCACAGGGAGATAGGATAAGACAATTTTTAACAAATGGGAGTATTACTTCTGCGAACCTTAATTCAATGCTTAAGGAGAAGGGTGTCTTTTTAGGGCATTCAGAGAAGAATTCTTCCGTGCCACTGTTAATGAAAACACTACTAAGTCCGAGCGAATTCCATGATTTGTGGGAAGTTCAAAAAGTAAAAGATGAGACTGTTAAGTATAGGACTGCTACAATAAAATGTGCCGCAGATTTAGATCTGAAAGATGTTTTTTCTGAAGATATTAATTTAAATAAATTAATAAATGATCTACATCAATATGATCCAGGCTTTAGTTTAGTGGGAAAACCTCATTTTTATTTTGAAGAAGAAGAAGCTATTTTTAGTTATCAAATTAAGAAACAAAATCTACTAGAAAACTGGAACGAGAGTGAAAGTTTGCATAATGGGGCAATTTATATAAGTAAATCTAAAGATGGAGATATTGAACTTTCAGTAAAGCAAGATTCTACTTCTAAAGAAACTATTTTAGTAAATAGTATTTTGAGTGGAGAGGTTAAGAAGATTTTAAAAGAGAAAAAAATCATAAAGCCTGATGATGATTTTATTAGAATAAAGTTTAATGGTTTTACCAACGAAAACAGAATACAGTTTTTGTATGCATTTACAACAAAATTCTGTATTTATTTGGATTATGTCTCTATAACTGATATTGATCTTTATTTAGATGAAAATGAAAAAGCTCATGCTGATGTTAAAGATTTTTTGGATGAAATAGATTCTTTAAAGCTAAACGGTAAGGAATTACAAAATCATATTTTACTTAAAAATAATTTATATCATCCAAAACTTATTTTTGCTTCTGTTTCTTTAAAATATAATTTTGATATTGATGGGGTTAAGGGAACATGTATAATTGATATTTCTTTTCCAGACTATATAACTAAGAAGGATGTCAATGCTGAATTACAGATTTCATACAATTTTAAAATAAATAGAGAGCATAAGAAAAAAGCAACGGAATTACAGCTTAGAAAGAAGGTATATAAATTTGTTGAAAAAATAAAGAGTAGTTCCCACGAAAAATATAAAAAAGCTAATCCGTAAGATTAGCTTTTTATTTTAAAGAATTTGTGTACTCAAAAAAGTAAAACCAGTTAAAGTATTAATCTTTCTACCATAACTATCCTTGGTTCGAGCCCAAGAGGGATAGCTTAAAAAAAAGACCATCATACTTCCATGATAGTCTTTTTTCTTGCTCTTAGAATACGTGGAACTATTCTTTCGCAATTTTGTTGACCATGTTTTTACTTTCGAATAATACCATCATTTCGTTGGCTTTTTCTGCTTGACCAATTTCTTTCAATGATTGAGCATATCTGTAATAATAGGATGGCTCTAAATCTGAAGATATCTCAAGTAGTTGTGCATAATTTTTAGCCGCCGCAGTCATTTCTCCATCAAAATAATGTTGATCTGCAACTTTTTTAAGCATATCTACCGAAGTATAACCTTTGTCTACTACTTGCATGTACGTTTTTGTGCGATTTACGGTGAGGTATTTCGTTTTGGGGGTTGGTGCAACCATCGCAACTTTAACCGGAGAAATAGATACAGAAACGGTGTCTTTTATTGCTTTTGACAGCATGGCAATTTCTGTTGGTTTTACTTTGGCTTTTCTATAAACCGGTGTTACCGTCCTGGTGTTATTTGGACCAAGGTCGTATGTATTTACCATATCTAATTTTGAAACTTCATATTTTGTAATTCTTCTTCCGAATGTCATATTAATAGTTTCTTCAACATGGTAATAATCAACAACAAGATCATTGTCTTGTTTATTGTCAGATTGTGAATGTGTGTTTGCTATTGATGCAATGACAGAAGTGCTTGGAGTAGCACGCTGTGCAAAACAGTTAAAAGAAAAAACACATGCAATTAGTGTAAAATTTACTGCATAAGTTTTCATGATGATTAGAGTGATTTTGTTGGGTTTGTTAATATGTTAATTAAAGGTACTTATAGTTCCTTTTTTTATTTTATTATACCCATAAACAACCTTAAAAAACGTTAAAGTGCTGTTTTTCAATAACAAAACACTTCAAACAGGTGCAAAATCAAATATAGTACGAAACGGATTTCTTCTATTTTTTTTGACAATTTCTACTTATAAAAAAAGCGCTACAATTTCTTGTAGCGCTTTTCAATATTCTAAAATCAGAATAAAATCTTAAACTCCTAATTTCTTAGCAAGGTCAGTTGGAATTCCACCTTTGTTTACCATTAAGGCAGTTGTTTTATATTTCACAAAATTTTTGGTTACAAACAAGAAACCTTTGTAGTCGTTTGTTTCTCCCCATGAATTTTTTACGATATAATATTCTCTTCCGGTTTGATCTTTTGCAAGACCAATAATATGCATTCCGTGATCATCTGTTGTTGTGTAATTGTCAAACGCAGCCTGACGCATTTCAGGAGTAATTTCTGGTTCTGGTTTTGGCCCGTTAAACATATCTGCTTTTTCATCTGCAGTCATGTCATCAAATTTCTTTGTAGGCACATAGGCTACACCATTTTTCCAGCTAAAGCTTTTCTCACTTACATCAGTTGCCCAAGCTACAGTGTACCCTTTTTTCAATGCATTGTCAATAACATCTGTCATGTCGTTTACTTTTATATTGTAAACCTGATCAAATGACCAGTTGTCCGGCACCATCATGGTTGTTTTCTCGTAATATGGAGAAGTTGTAAAAGATGACATTTCTACATATTCATCAGGATTAATTCCAACCACTTCTTTTGCAAAAGATTGTGGCGTATAATTTTTTCCTTTGTAGGTAAAGTTTTCCGGCACTTTGCCTAAATAGGAATCGATTACCGCAGCATATGCTTTTTGCCAGTTCGGTGTTAATTCTCCATTTGGATTTTTTACAACAGCAGTCAAGACCCCTTCAATAAGCGCTGCCATTTCTCCAAATTTATTTTTATCCGTTCCGTAGTTTAATCCTGTGTAAGCTTCTCTCGGAACAGTTCCGTATTTTTTGTACATATTGATTACATCATGTAGCGCACCTCCATCACCTAAAGTTACGGCACCATGCATACGCACATAATTAATCCCTTTTTCTACATACACATTTCTTGCTGAATAAATCTGAGATAATTCTACAGGTTGCTTTCCTAAACGAATCATTTCCGATTCTAAAAATGAATTGGTAGAATAACTCCAACAAGTTCCTGAAGAACCTTGTGTTTTTACCGAAGTTGTTCCAAGGTTAATTTGCTCTGTGAATTTAAAGTTCTCTTTACTTTTATCACTCGCATTCAGTTTTAATGAATTTACTAAAACATCTTGTGCAAAACAGCTGCTTACACCAACCAAAAATGCTGATGCCACAAAAACTGATTTCATCGTAATTTTATACATAATCAATGATTTAAATAGTTAACTTATTAGTAACCTTTAATTAATTTTTGTTACAAATCAATTAAATATTAGCTAATAAAACTAACGCTTTGCCGTTAATTTTTACACAATGTTTTTATTAATCTATAAAACCTTACAAAATATGCAAATACTAATTAAATAATGTGGCAATTAGATAATTAGATAATTTGTCAATTAGAAAATGTGTCAATTAGAAAATGTGTGAATTAGAGAATGTGCCAATTATAGAATGTGTGAATTAGAGAATGAGATAAATTTTGCTTGATTGTTACCCTAAAGAAAAAGCGTTGCAAACAATTATAAAAGTGATAGTTATATTGACAAATAAATGGTATTTTGGTTCCTGTTTTGATTTACAAAAAACTTGAAATGTTCGAACTCCAGAAAGAAAAATATTTAGGTAATACCAAAAACATTTTCAACAATACGCAGGGAATTGCAGTTGTTGAAACGGAGTATCAAAACAAAGTATATGAAGGCTGGCATTCGCACAATAACGCGCACCTAACGCTTTTTCTGAAAGGTGGAACTACCGAAAAACGAAAAAATTTTAGTGAAGTTTTAGGACCTGGTTCTTTATTATTTTATCATAGTGACGAAATGCATCTGAATCACGAAACGCTTTTCCCTTCTAAAAATATCAATATTGAAATTGGAGAAAATCTTCTGAAGGAACTTCAAATAACGGAAGCTGTCATTGAAAAATCGATACAAAATTCAACCTTGACCAAATTTTTGATTCTGAAGATTTTTAAAGAATGTCTTGTTGGCGATTCTTTTTCCAGCGATACCATTACAATGTTATTTGCGCAATTGACCAATTCTAATTCACATTTGGAAAAATTTGAAAAAAGCCCATTTTGGGTCAAAAGCCTGAATGAACTGTTGAATGATTGTTGGAATGAAAATCCAAACCTGCATGATCTGGCACAGGTTTTAAACTTAAATCCGATTACGATCTCAAAACATTTTCCAAAATATTTTGGCTGTACTTTGGGTGAATACATGCGAAGAATCAAAATAAACCGTTCGCTTTCGCTAATAGCATCCAGCAGCATTAATTTAACCGAAATTGCTTTTCAATGTGGGTTTGCGGATCAAAGCCACTTTATAAGAACATTTAAAAATCAAACCGGATTTTTACCCAAACAATTTCAAAAATTATAAGAGAGGCAAATTTCATTCTATTTTTTGGTTTTGGTGCAACATACTTTTGTTTCATCATAAATCATTAAACGAATCCAAAATGGAAACCCTTACTTTAAAACAAAAAACATTCAACTCGCCCATAGTCAAAATTATTCTTGCCTTACTTGTTTTTATGGCAGTTGTTATTATAGGACAACAAATCGCTTCAAAATTACTTGCTTTGACCCCTCTTGATAAAGACTACCGAAATCTTCTAAAAGGACTTTTTGTTTCTGCATCATGCGTGTTGAGTTATATTATTTTCTTTAAAAAATATGACAAAAGAACTGTAACAGAATTAGCTGCAAAAGGACTGGCGAAAAATCTTTTTATTGGACTGGCTATTGGTTTTACACTGCAATGCCTTACTATTTTAGTCATCTATCTTAACGGAAGTTATACGGTTTTGAAGATCAATCCAATTTCATTTATCCTGATTCCGCTGGCGATTATGTTTACCGTTGCCATTATTGAAGAGATATTGATACGTGGCATTATATTTAGAATTATGGAAGAGAAGCTTGGAAGTTATATTTCGCTGACCATTTCCTCAATTCTATTTGGAGTTTTACATCTTGCAAATCCTCATGGCACTTTGATTTCTGCCTTATGTATTACAACTGCGGGGTTTTTATTTGGAACCGTTTTTATGTACAGCCGCAATTTATGGATGCCCATTGCATTGCATTTTGCGTGGAATTTTACACAATCAGGAATTTTTGGAGCCATCACATCTGGAAATGAAAAAACAAATAGCTTAATAGAAGCTCAAATACAAGGTCCGGAATTTATTACCGGTGGTGCATTTGGTCCCGAAGGATCCATACAGGCAATTGTGTTTTGTGCTTTAGCAACAATTATACTCTTTGGATTATGCAGTAAAAACAATAAAATTATCAAACCATACTGGAAGAAATAAAATTTATTCAACCACAAATTTCGCATATTAGCACAAATTTATATTTAAATTCCCGATAGTTATTATCGGGAATTTCTCTTGCTTCTTTTATCTATTTTCTTGTCTCTTTTCTCTTGTCTCTTTTTCTATTTTCTTTTCTCTATTTTCTATGTTCTTTTCCACTATCGCAGCCAATTGCTTCCAAAAACGATATAATAAGCCCAATCTTCAGGGCCTTTTGCTACGTCAACACCCATTCTTAATTTAAATTTTCGGGCCAACAAATACCTAAAACCAGATCCGTAACTATACACAACTGGTTTAGCAAAAGCTTTATCCCAATCATCAAAAGCACTTGCCAGACCTCCATATGCCATAAGGCTCCATCTTCGATACAAATCCCATCTAAATTCGGCTTCTGTAACTATACTCGTTTTTCCCATGTATCGGGCAGCTGGAATTCCCCTTAAATTAATTCCCGGTAAAAGATAAAATGGCGGACTACCAAAAGCTTGTTCACCTTCTAATCGTAATCCTCCAATTAATTTCGGTGTAATAGGATAATATCCAATTGCTGAAAGATTTACACGCCAGGCATCATAATCAGAACCAATGGCATCATCTGACCAGAAAAAATCAGATTGTATTCTGATACCTTTATCGGGAGTAAAAATATTATCGCGACCATCGAACTGAATAGCACCTCCTAACTGGCTGACCAAGCTTTTTATATCTTTCGGTTTGACAAAGGAAGGTGGGAGATTGAGGTTTAAATCAGGTAATGTGATATCTGAATTTAAAAATAAATATTGCGGCCCGGCACTCCATTTTGCATTTCTAAACTGTTTTAACCACTGTGTATAGAACATAGTAGACCTAAAATTAAGTTTAAACTCCTTGTCAGCCCCATTTGGCAGATTTTCATAAAAGGAAAGATTCAAATCGCCATAAGCAGCAAATACACGATATAAAATTTTGGGTTTTATTAAAGTACTGGAACGAAATGCTCCTGCCATCCAGCTTTTATTTCCGGTATACATTCCAATTCCTCCGGTAATATCCGGATTTATAAATCTTTTTTTACCGTTTTCATCAATTACCGGCTCATGCTTTTTAAGAAAAATTGGCACAACCGCTCCTCCAATTCCGCCCAAAGCTGGTTCCGTAATAATTGTTGGAACCACAATAAAACCATGCGCATAAATTAGGTAGTCGCTTAAATCGACCGCTCCATCTATGGAATCCTTTAAACTGATATGTTGTTTTTGCCCTAGCATCACATTGAATGATAGAAGTAAAAAAACATTTGTGAGAAGCATTTTTCGGAAGAGATTGGTGTTTTTCATATTAGAATTTCAATATATACTTTAAACAACTTAGAATTTACTTGCATTCATTATAAAACACCTCAAGATTAAAAAAAGCAGTTTCGAAACTATTTCAACTATTCCTTCTTTAAACTAAAAACATGTGCAAGCGTCAAGAAAAATGTATTTCCCTGAAATCTGTTCACGGCATTAATTTCACCTATCCAACGAAATCCGGCTGAAGTTTTACAACCAATATCAAAATAATTGATTTCCGCACCTAAACCGGCTACATGATCTTTATCAGTTTCAACAATTCCTAATATTGGAACAGGAATTTTATCACTGCTTACTTTATATTGCAAGTAATAAATTAAACCTGCGTTCAATATTCCTTTTGGAGCTGTTTTTTCGGCATTCATCATATAAAATGTTTTTCCTAAACCGCCTTCAATACTTAAAATATCTCCGGTTTTGATATCAGTATCTTTCTTTTTTCCGTTGATTTCGTAAGAAGCCAAAGTCGCAAAATGAAATGTTTTTTTATCATTAAAATATAAAGTTGTTCCGGCTGAGAATTCATTCATGAACATTCCTAAACCACTATTATCTGAAGCTCCCGCTGTAAATCTTCCCGTTGGCAAATACAATTGGTAGCTTGCTACAAAATCGGCTCGTTTGTTATGCCAGCCTAATTGTATTGGCTGAATATAAGTATCTGTCAAAGCCAGATTATTATTAACATCTGCATTGTTGCCCTGAATTGTATTAGATGCAAAAGCCAACAAAGCAGTTGCTCCGTAATTTGCTCCTAAAATCTTAAAATCGCTTACCCATGTCACGCCAGCACCGGTGATAACCATAGTAAGATCCGGATTTGTAATAGCTTTATCTCCATTGGCATCTTTTAAAGAGGAAGCCGAATAAATATATCCGGGAATATAGACGCTAAGTGTATTAGCAGGTGTTTGTGTTCCGGACTGCAATCCCATGGCGCCTAAAATATGGCCCCCTTTTAGCTGTGCCTGTCCTATAAAAGAAACGAAAAGTAATAGTAATGTTGTTATTGTTTGTCTCTGTTTCAATTTGGTTTTCATCATTTCTGCTTTAAAAATTAATAAGACCTAACAAACCACTCTACAAACTTTATCTTTTTCAGTTTGAAGATTGTTTTAAATAATAAGTAGTTGCTTTTTCAGGATTTATTCTGATTACTTTAAAATATTCTGAAGGTGATTTTCCGGTATGTTTGATGAAAGCCCTAAAACAAGTTGTTCTAGATTTAAAACCAGACCCCCACGCCATTCCCTCAAGAGATA
This sequence comes from Flavobacterium frigidimaris, assembly GCF_002217275.1. Lineage (NCBI taxonomy): Bacteria > Pseudomonadati > Bacteroidota > Flavobacteriia > Flavobacteriales > Flavobacteriaceae > Flavobacterium > Flavobacterium frigidimaris. Next base: position 25,311 of record NZ_MUGV01000014.1, on the reverse strand, counting down.
AATCTTTCCACTCCGGGTCGTTTATTTTGTCTTTGAAATATTCAATTCTTTTCAGGTTTACATAATCCTGAAAATGAAGGTTAAATTCTGAGTTTATTAAATTTGAAAGATGATGTACAGATATTCCGGTCTCTTCAGCAATATCCCGAATCACTAAATCTTTCTTCAGAAAAAGCTCTTTAACAGCAAAGATGTTTTCTAATTGGGCGAGATATAATTGTTTTTTTTCTGTTGTTAATTCTTTTACAATTGGCAAACTATTTTTTGTCTCATTTGTTTTGATGATTACCAAATGATTTTCTTCCTGATCAAAGTCAAAATTCTCATTTACTTCATTGCTATCAATTACCTCTTCTATTTCATTATTGTCATAGAAAATTTGTGGTTTAAAATAAAGCCATCCTACGGTAAAAACAAGCACTAAAGAAATGAGGATATAACATGAAAAATCTACACTATCCACACGGTTTACTAAAAAATAATGTACAAAAAGTGTCGAAAACAAAAACAAGATCATCAAATTATAAAGTCGGATCCAGCTTAAAACTTTTATTCTGTTAAAGTGATCTACTTTGAATTTTTTCAAATCATAATTCAAAATCATCATAGTCTGACAAAAAGCATACATCAGCCAAATGGTTAGACTTAACATCGAAAACGGGCTTTTTATTTTAATTGCCAAATTATTAAGGATTGGAAGATCGATATATCTATCAACCCATACAATTAATGTTAAACTAAAATAGAAGATGAAAGGCAAGAAATGTAACCAGTCATATTTTCTAAATATCTTATCCGAAAACAAAACACTTCTTACATATAAAAAAGCGGAAGGAGCTACTAAAAATATAAAGGATTTTGTGATCATAAACAGATCCGGAAAAGGCTTAAAAGTATTGGCCGACAAGTAAAAATTATAAACACTAACAACAGCCAGGCTGAACAAAAATAGCCCTAAAAAGAAACTTTTTGAATAGTTTTTTTTTGAAAAAAGGACCATCAATGAAGTCGCAAAACCAACTATCGTAGCGATAAAAAAGAAAAGAGAGAGTACTATATCGAGCATAATTTCCGGCTTAAATTTTAAAAGGTATTTCTTTTAAAGTAAATTAAAAGAATAGACTTGGGGAGTCGTTGAAAAGGCTATACTTATTTGCCGAGACAAATAAGTATGAATGCCCTTATACATTAAATTTATAAGCTATAAACTTGTCAGCTATTTTTTGGCTAACCCCGGAGGAAAACCTTCCAGTATCTTTTTAATTGCACCACTGATAAATTCTTCCGGATTATCAGGTTTACTATCAATTTGAGCATTCCCTATTCCTTGCCAAACTAGCTTACCTGTTTTGGTAGATACAATATCAATAATCAATGAACCATCAACATAATCATACGAATTGAATGTTGTTGAACCACCGCCCATCATGGCGCCACCACCCCAATATCCGTATGGACGGTACATACCACCATAACCGTAGAAATTAGTATCGGCTGTAACTTGTGTTTTGTTTTTTAGGATAGAGACCGCATTTACTTTTAAATCCGGATTAGAAGTTGATTCCGTAAAGCCTTTCGCAGTCATTTCGGCACGAATAGCTTTTGCAACACGGTCAACATTAAGTTGATTTACCTGACCTTCCTGAGCTTTCAAATCGTAAACAGTGAAAGTTCTGTATTCGCCAAAATTAGTTGAATGGTCATAATCAGTAGTTACTTTTACAGTTGGAGAACAACTGATAAGTAATCCCATTACAAAAAATGGGATAATACGAAGATTCTTTCTTTTAATATTCATTTTGTGGTATTTAGATTAATGATTAAATTCGTTTAATGTGACATTATTAAAATCATGATCAAATCTAGTGTGAAAGGCAAATCATGTTAAACAGTTGTTAAAAAATTACAACTTCCTATATTACAATTCCTTACCATACACTCAAAGATAAATCATTTTGTTTAATTAACATAACCGAGTGGATAAAATTCTTACTTATTTTAAAGGTACTTCATCTTTATTTCATTTAAAGTATCTTTAAAGGCTATAGCATCATTTTCCCTGAACAACAACATAACTATCCTGACCCTCTTTTGAAATCGGTTGGTAATAAACATTGTTATAAATAAGGTACTTTTGACCATCAATGGTTTTTTCTTCTGCTCCTTCAGGAAGATGGGTCACCACAGCACCTACAGGAGCATTTACTACTTTGTATTTACCAGATGCTTTTGCATAATACGTTCCTCCATAATAGTAATAGTCTGTTCCAGAAACCGTAATGATAACATATCCCTTAGGTAATTCTGAAATTGTGGCGCCTAATGGAGCAGGAACAACTTTGAAACCTCCGGAATCTTTAACATAATAAACTCCGTCATCATAATTGTATTGGTTGTTTTCAACCGTAATAATAATCGCTGCAGTGGTTAAAGTTGCTGCAAAGAAACCTATCGGATACCAGGTTGGCCCCCAATAATAAGGTACAAATGGGTGATAGATATAAGGATACGGCACCGGATAAGGATGAAATGGTGGCGGTGGTAATGGCCTTGGATAAGGATGCGGTGGCGGTAATGGCCTTGGCGGAATTGGTCGAACCGGACCCGGACCTGGCGGAATTGGATGTGGCATCGGGTGCGGCATTGGCATTGGTCGCGGCATAGGTCTCGGTGGTGGAAAATGTCCAAAACGCTGGGCAGCTGCTTCTTCAGGTATCATCATCAGTATTGCAAATAATGCCGCAACGATGATCGATATTTTATTTTTTGAATTGTATAATTTCATGACAATTGATTTTTTTGAATTATTTACTAGTTTCTCTGGGTGCAAACTTCACTTTGGTTGATTTTGGAGGTGTCATAAATTCAAACATGGAATTTGGATAATCTGTATTTACGATCCAATCTTTATAAATCGCTTCATATTGTGGTTTGTCTTTATCACTGGTATAGATAATAACTAGTTTTACAGGTAAAAATAAATCGTCATTGCCTATCCAAAACTGGAAACTTTTAGTTTTATCACTTCCGGCAATATGAAAACACTCGCGTCCGTCGACTATTGTTTTGCCTAAAAAAACTAAATTGCCCTGCTCTGCGAATAAATCCTTCAAAAAATCAGGATAGAAAAAATCGGCACCCGGGAATTCTATTCCGAATTTTTTACTGCTCTCATCGATGGTTTCAATAATAGAACCCGGAGCTGTTGTATTGGCATAAGTATTATTATCAAATGAATAATAATTCAGGGTTTTACCGTTGTACCATAGCCCTTTATTTCCTTTGTCTCCTGAAGATACCACCTTCATTTTGTCTGGAAACTTCATAGTTACTTTTTCATTTAGTGCATGTTTTATCAATCCTAAGTTATCATTAAAAACATCGTATGTAGTCACGGTTGTAAAACTACAAGAGGTTATATCCTGCAAAGTTTCACTTGTTCGATGTAAGAGAAAAACAGCTGTTGAATCAATACGCTGTGTCTGGCCTTTTGCTGTGATTGTCAATATCACAAGACCCATCAAAAACAAAAACTTCTTGTTCATAAATTCAATTTTAATAATTAATGAAAATTATATTTCCTCTGAAATTGGCAATCTTCCTTCTTTAATTGCTTCCAGCATTTTATTATAATCAGCGTCATTTTGATTGGCATACGAAATCGAAAATTTTGCAATGGCATTAGCAAATTCATTTCCTTTGCCCAGATATCCTGATAAGACGGAAGGATCACCGGTACGTGCATGCGATCTTGCCAGCGCCCAACCGCAAGCTTTTGCATAATCGGCCATATTTTTGGATTTCATGATTTCAAGAACAGGTTTCACTTTAGCATCACGAAGCTGACGGATATAAAAAAACTTATCCTGGCTATCATTTGTCCACCCTAAAAACATATCCGATGCAGATTGCATCAATTTTTGTCCTCTGACAATTCGTTCGCCCTGATGACTGTATTTGCCTTTTGCTTTTACATGAGGTTCTAACACACTTTGCCTGGCTTCTTTAAACTGCAGGAAAATAGGTTCGCCTGTTGCAGACATCAATAAACTAATACCGCAAAGTGTTCCTACACTTCCAACGCCAACTACTTTTACGGCAAAATCATGTAAAGCATATCGGATAAGAAGTACTTTTTTCTCGTCAGACAATGTTTCCATGTACCGTTTATGAATGGTTGTTGCTTCTTTTTCAAGTCGTTCCCATTGTTCTCCTGCTGGATGGTATATTAAAGGTGGTTCGTCTTTTATTCGGGCCCGGGTTCCTTCCATATAAGTCATTTTTGCAAACTCTTTTTCATGGGCTGTAAACTCTGATGCTTTTTTTAATCTCTTTTGCTGAAATTCTTTGAGCTCTTCATCGTCCCCTTTTTCAATCAATTCGGCAAGATCAATATCAGCATACCAAATTTGAAGCGCTGATAGTTGACTATAATCCAACATATTTCTCTTGTAACTATCGGCAACGTGCCAGGCAAACTCTTTGCAGTTTTTACTGGAGAATTTTCTCCATCTTCCGGCAATTACAAAACTTGCAGCTAGTCTTTTAATATCCCATTCCCAGGGCCCCGGAAATGTTTCATCAAAATCATTAATGTCAAAAACCAGTTTTCGTTCCGGAGTTGCAAATCCGCCAAAATTCATCAAGTGACAATCGCCACAAAGCTGGAGATCAATTCCTGTATTTGGCGTATTTTCTAAATCAGCAGCCATAATTGCAGCGGCACCCCTGAAAAATGTAAACGGACTTTCCATCATTCGGCTGTATCGTAAGGGCACTAAATTTTCCATTCTTCCGATACTGGTTTTGATCAAAATTTCGACAGGATCTTCCCGATTTTCAGACGGATTCCATTCGGCATGACTTGAACGGGGCACCAATTTTCTAATTGCTGCGCCTTTATCAAAACGTGCTGCTTTTGATGCTGCCGGATTAAATAAATTATCGTTTGTATCTGTCAATTTTTCAGCCATAAAGGGTGATTTATTATTTAACTTGTAATACAGCTGGCGGTGTCCAATTTCCTTTAATTACACGATCTTCCGGCCAATAACATCTTACATATAGCGAAAATGTTTCTTTTGGAGCAGGCAGCCAGTTGCTCATTTTATCCTCTGATGGGGGTGTGTTTTGAACATAAAGTGTCAATGAACCATCAGCATTATACTTAAGATTTTTATTCTTGGTTCCTAAAGAAAATCGGTTAACTGAATTTGGAGAAAAGAAATGATATTGGTTGTATAAGGTAAGTGACCAAAATCCTTTTACAGGAGGAACTTCGCCTTTGGCAAAAGTTACCGTGTATTTGCTGTTCCCATGTAATCTTTGCCCCGAAGCATCTTTATCCTGATAGAAATACTTGGTTTCATTAGGTTTATTCACAAAAATATTGGCTTTGGCGCAAGCAGTTCTTGTTAAATAATCCAATCCAAATTGCGCTCCGTTTCCTTGTGTTGTCCAATTGTCTTTTAATGGGTAACCAACATTCGAAAATTGAAATAAAGGCGTGATCAATTTTTGGTCAGCATCTATAGCGGCCTGTTTTAAGATCGCTTTTATTTTCGGATCTTTTTGGGCAGCTGCCAAAACGGATTGTATTTGTCCATAAATAGCTTCTTCACCCGGAAGTGGCGGAACTTCTTTTAAAATAGCCGGCAATTCGTCAAAATAAACTTCTGGTTTTACCCACTTTGTTTCTTCATTTCCTTCTTTTTCAGGTGACTGTAAAACAGGTATTTTTGTCCAGTCTTTCGTTTTTTCTTTTCCATCAAACTGACTTAGCGGATACATTACTATTTTTTGAATTAAGGGTTGAATCGATTTTTTATCTGCAGGATCATCCGTTTGGAAAACACGCGGAATTACAATTCCTAAATCAGTATCGCATTTAAAAACTCCTGTAATTCCATCCGGTACTTTTCCATTCCATTTTGGTCCCGTTAACAAATAAAATCCCGGTTTTGTTCCGTACATTTTTCCTAAACCGGCGTATCCATCAGTTCGTTGATTACATACCTGATACACCCAAAAACGGTCTCCAAAGTCCGGAACCTGAACCACTAATGCATCTTTAGTAAAATCTGTTATACCAAATCCGTAAACTACATCCTGATTCGGACAAGCCACTTCTCTTTCACCTGGTTGAATATAGTCTGTCAGCATACACAATTGATTTGGCGGACTCAATGGTACAATTCCTCCTTCATAACTTGGTTCCGGAAGTTTTTCAAACATTACTTTTCTGTTATGAATGTTCACCATTGGCCACCCCCATAAAAAAGCCAATGCACCAATATGCTTCACATATTCTTCTGTCATTATTGTATTGGCGGCTGGACCAGCAGGAATACCTGTTTTAACTGCTGAAGAATCTTCAGCAGCAACATCATTACCTGAAGTTTCTCTTATAGTGGTTTCTTTTTTACAGCCAACGCTTAATAATAAAGAGACTGAAGCTAAAATTACAAGACATTTATTTTTCATAATATTGTTTTTGGTCATTACGTTTTGTTACTTTTTTTCTTCAATTGGAGCAGGAAACCATTGCCCATCCTGAACAATTTTTTTTGGAACATAGGTGCGGAAATTAAGAGAAAAACCTTTTCCTGCTGGTGTTGGCAGCCAGTTGCTTTCAATTGCTCCTTTAGGTAATGAGGAAGCCAACCATATACTTAAAGAACCGTCAGGATTTTTCTTTAGACCGGAAACATTATTCAGATTATAGCGTTTTAATTTATTGTCTACTACTCTGTAATCTGGAACACTATATAAAGTTGTGGACCAAAATGCATCAACCGCTGTACCTGGCAGAGCGTCTTTTGGAAATCTGATTTCATATACTTTATCGCCACTTAAAGGCTGATTTTTACTGTCTATTAAACCAATAAAATACACGGCTTCTTCTTTTCGATTAGCCCATAAACCACCATAATTTATAATATCGCGAGCCAGAATATCATCACCAAAATTACCTGCTGCATAAGATACTGACCAGCCTCCTTTTTGAGTACCGAAACCTTTTGCTCCGGCTAGAAATCCTGGAATTGCCTGTGTTTTTACAACTTCATCTACATGCGCTTTAGCTTTATCATCTGTTTTACGATATTTTTCTATTGCTATTGCTTTATCCTGATATTCTTTTGCCTTTGGCATAACGTCAGGATAGGAAGCTGCCACTTCTTCTACTTTATCAAAAATTTCTCCTCCAATTGGTGCTTTTGGAGTAAACTCAGGAATAGTCAACGGAGGTGCAATTTTAATTCCGTCAGGAACCGTGAACGTAAATTGCTTTTGTAGTTTTTGAGCAATATCTGGTGTTCCTTTTAATTCAACACGAGCCAGCATTTTTGCTTTTTCAGACGGTAATTCAATTTTTACAGCATCAGCAGGAATCGTTGGATTTGTTCCTTTCAGCACTAAAGCAAATTTTCCATAAGGTGTTTTAGGAAAATTACGATTGTTGATATTCACAATTACTTCTCCCCAACCGTCTAATAATTCTGCGGTATAATAACGTCCTTCAATTTTTGGAACATTCAGAATAACAGCATGGTCTTTATCAACTGCAATCCATGCTTCCAAATAAGCGACATCCAAATTTGGATTCACAAATTGAGCCGTACCTAGCGGATTATATTTGATTTTATTATAGCCGACTTTTTCAACATTGATATCATAATTTTCTTGTTGAATCACCAGATATCTGCCATACAAATAAGTATAAGCATCAACAATATCTTTATCTGTTGGAACTGTACTACTTTCAGTTGTAGAAGTTTCAGTTGTCGTTGTTGTTTCTTTTTTACAGCTAACAAATAACGATAGGACAACCAAAATAAGAAGTGATTTTTTCATCATAATAATTTTAAGTTTAAAAATTGATATTATTAACCTGGAAATACAAAAGCTACAACAGCTCTCAATCCCCAATTAGGTCTCATTTCATGTGGTCCAACAATTGGTATTAGCGGCTGAACATTAAATTGAACTACCTGACTTCCAAATTTAGTAATACCCCCAATTGATGGATTTAAGGAAATCATAGTAGTATTTCCTGCCCAGTTTTGCGTTATTTCGGCATTGACACCTAAACTGGCACCGCTTTTATAACTATGTGACATAAAGATTTGTGTGTAAAACTGATTCACATCAGCACGGTCTTCATTTCCTGCCACTGACCAAATTTGATTAGCCAGAAAACCTACAGAAAGTCCTTTACCCTGATGCATAACTAAAACGCTGGGACCAATTCCAAATTTTTCTGTTCCTAAAACTTTTTCTGTAGCAGTTGGCACCAAAAAAGCAGGGCCAATTCCCAAAATAAGTCCCTTTGTTTTAGGAGCAAAAAACGCGGTTACGGTAGCATCGCTTAAGCCAAATTCATGAGTGTTTTCGCCTGTAATATCGGTTTGGTCTACAACTGGAAGAATATATCGCGTGATTAAATTAAGATTGTCGCTTAGTTTAAAAGGAACAACGGGTTGTATGTTTATGGTGTATTTTGAACCGTTGTAAGGTCCAATACCATAATTAAGATTGTTTTGTAAAGGCACGCTGATCAGACTAGCAACCGGATTGGCTAATTTATCTGCTAATTCCTGTGCACTTGCTCCTGGTTTATCGGGCTGTTCTTGTGCAAATGCGCTAAAATTTAAAAGAAAAATAAATGCAATAAAAAAAGATTGAATTGAAATCGAATACTTTGGAAGTTTCATGTTTATTTTCTTTTAAAAGATTTTTACTTAACTTAAAATCAAAAAGAAACAACTTTTATAAGTTGAAAAGTTGTTTCTTTTTTTATTTTTATCCAATTAATTATCACCCGCCACCACTTCTTTTAGCAGTTGATAGGGATTTTAATTTCTCCTGTGCCTCTCTAAGCTTCAAATAATTATCAATAGTAATTGGACCAGGATACAGGTTACTTTGTACTACATGAGGTGGGTATTTTTCATATGTTTTAGCAAATTCCCCAATAATGTTCTGAACAGTTGGCAAAAACCAGGTTTTCTCTGTAAAGTTGTTCATGAATAAATCGTAGCGTTCTTGCGGATCTGCCCATAAATCATAAATTTGAGGTACTGTAGCAACATAACTGCTAGCTCCCTTCCAACCTAAATTAGAGTCTACTGACAGACCACCTGTAGCCATTCCGTTATCACCACGTAAATTAAATACCGCTTTAAATTTTCCAATTCTTATAGCTCCCGGTAATAATTCATCTTCTGTAAAATAAAACCACATTGTTCGTTTTGATTTACCAGTTCCAAATAAAACCGGCGACATATCATAACTATCAAAAATAGTTGGCTTGCCTTCTCTGTCTACCGTAGGTAACTCTTGTCCTGATAAAGCTGCAAATGTTGCCATGAAATCAAGTGTTCCTAAAATATCATGATTTTGCACTCCTGGTTTAATTTTTCCAGGCCACCATGCCAGTGTTGGAATACGGCTTCCACCTTCGCGGTCTGTTCCTTTTGTTCCTCTAAATGGAGTATATCCACAATCAGGGTAAACATCTTGCCAGGTACCATTATCTACAGTATAAATAATTAAAGTGTTTTCCGCAATTCCCATGTTACGAACTTCATCCATAATACGTCCGATTCTTGTATCCAATTCTACGATACAATCAGCATATTTGTTCTTTCCAGCTGATTTATTAACAAAATCAGGATGTGGCAAGTTTGGTTGGTGGTTTTTTGCAAAAGAAATTTCCATAAAAAATGGTTTATCTCCTTTTTTACCATTTTCTTTAAGCCATTTGATAGATTCTTCCTCTGTATATTGATCCAGAAACGGAATAACTTTTCCATCTATTTTTCTAACTTCTCTGTATGGTTTTCCAGCTTCACCTTCTAAAGCTCCTTTAGTTCCTTTTACCCATTGCGCTCTGATATCTTCCGGCATATCAGCATTCCACTCCGGATCAGTATAGGTATATGCATTTAAGTGATATAACGTGACGTTTTTCATAACATCAAAACCTTGTGCAATTGGCATTGAATAATCTTCTTCACCAAGATGCCATTTTCCGGCAAAAAAGGTGTTGTAGTTTTTACGTTTTAATATAGAAGCCAATGTCCATTCGGCTTTTGGCAAACCGCCTCCATCTCCAGGGAAGGCAACTGTTGTCATACCACTACGATTTGGAATTCTTCCTGTAATTAAGGCCGCTCTACCAGGCGTACAACTTGGCTGTCCGTAAAAAGACCAGAATTGCATTCCCTCTTTTGCCATTTTATCTATATTTGGAGTTGCTGCTCCACGACCTTCACCACCACCATAAGGACCTAAATCTCCCCATCCGGTATCATCCGATAATAAAATAATAATGTTCGGGCTTTTTTGCGCATAACCAATAGTGGCTATAAAGAGACAAAAAAGCAAGCCAAAAGTCTTCACTAGACTGGCTGGTTTAATTGATCTAAAATTTGCTTTCATACGGTGTTCTGGATAAATTATACAATCTTTAATTCTAAAATTTTATGACAGAAAATCTGTTTTTACTTCAAATTCTAATTAGTTGTCCGGAAATATTTTCTTCCAATCGTCTTTCATACTGATGACATGATACTTGTACTTGGCAGCAGTATTTAAGGATAAATTATCTTTTTCCTGATAACTGTATTCTCTGATAGAATCGTTATGATTTACGATCATTTGAAAAGAGGGGTATTTGCTTCCTGAAGAATATCGTAGCATCGCAAGATCTCCGGCTCCGCCTTCATTTCCACACGCAAAAACAGGTCTTTGACCAATATGCAATTGTATTGCGACTGGTTTCCCTGCTTTATCATCGAATAAATCCAAAGCAGGCTCTCTTTTGATACTATTCGCTGCGTCATCAAAAGAGTATTTAAAAGAAGTTCCAACAACTTGCTCTTTTGGGATTCCGTAGAAATCTGCTGATATTGCTCTCATCAATTCAATTGTACCACCCGACACAATGAAAGTTTTGAAACCATTTGCACGCAAATAATTTAAAAGCTCCAATTGAGGTTGGTATCTGATTTGTTTTATCGGAACATTTTTACCAGGATATTGGGCACCAGCAAAAAACTCTTTTGCAGTTGCTTCAAATTCATCTTCGGTCATACCGGTATGTGTTGCAGCAACCAATTCGATTAAGGCTTTTTCACCTCCTTTTTCAAAATAAGTTTTGTCTTTTTCTACAACCGCTTTAAAAGGCTGTTTTTGAGCCAAAGTGGGATTTGCTTCAATCATTTTTTTAACTCTGTAAAAAGCAAATAATTCCTGAACTAATGGTTTTTCAGCCCATAATGTTCCGTCATTGTCAAACGTTGCAATTCTGCTTTCAACCGGAATAAAATCAGGACCTCCTTCTTTAGTTACTTTAGTAACGTAATCTATGATTTCTTTCTTCAAAGTTCCATCATTCCAGCTTGGTAAAGGATCACCGCTTGTTGCAACCGTTGTTGTACTATCTTTTGAAGTGGTAGTCGTAACAGTATCCGTTTTTTTGCAAGAAACCAATAATAATAGAAACAGGGGCAATACATATATTTTTTTATACATAATGATACTATTTAAGTAAAAAGAAACAGGACTATTTAAAATCCTGTTTCTTTAAAGGTTTAATTATTTTTTCTTTTTTGCATCTGCTGCTTCATCCTCTTTTAGTTTAGGAAGAACATTTTTCTCAATATATTTCTGTGCTTTAATATCTTTCATTGCCTCTTCCATAATGGTATAAGCCGAGAAACTTGGCGGAATTGATCTTGGTGGATAATCCTTGAATGTTTCTGCAAATACTACTACATCTTGTATTGCGCCATACATTAGCTGAACGTGATTCAACTGCCATTCCCAAAAACTGTTCGAAGTGATGTCAGCTCTTTCAAAAGGATCCTGGTACAAATTGAATATTTTTTGTAATCGAAGTTTAGTAAAAGGCTCTGCCCAAACTCCCATTGTACCTTCCAAACGTTGTTCTGCAAAAACATATTTATAATCGCCTTCTCTCAAACCAACCAATAAGCCATCATCATCTGTATAGAAGAATTTATCTCTGGCACTTTTTTGAGTTTTGCCACGTAAAAAGTTACTCTGATCAAAACCATCTAAATGAACCTTGTAATTTTTTCCATTGGCAGTATACCCTTTTAAAAGTTTATTCACTAAATCAGGTTCTCCTGCAATTGATGCTAAAGTTGGCATCCAGTCATTATGACTCATTAATTCAGTTGTAACTTGTCCTGGTTTAATTACGCCCGGCCAGCGTATAATACACGGTACACGGAAAGCGCCTTCCCAATTCGTATTTTTCTCAGAACGGTAAGGTGTCATAGCTGCATCAGGCCATGTATTCATGTGAGGGCCGTTATCTGTAGAATAAATTACAATAGTATTATCAGCGATTCCTAACTCATCTAATGCTTTTAAAATACTTCCTATCGTTTCGTCATGCTCTATCATACCGTCTATATATTCACTATCTCCATGAGTATATCTTCCTCTGTGTTCAGCTCTAACGTGTGTACGAAGGTGCATACGTGTAGCATTAAACCAACAGAAAAATGGCTTTCCTGCTGCATTTTGTCTTTTGATAAAATCAATAGCTGCTGCAGAAGTTTCGTCATCTATTGTTTCCATTCTCTTTTTAGTAAGAGGACCTGTATCTTCTATCCTTTGTTTTCCAACTCTTCCAAATCGAGGATCTGTGGTTGCATCATCTGAATTTGTTGCAGCACATTTTAATACTCCTCTAGGACCAAATCTTTTCAAATATTCAGGATCTTTTGGATAATCAGGCAATTCTGGTTCTTCTTCAGCATTTAAGTGATACAGATTTCCGAAAAATTCGTCAAAACCATTTACAGTAGGTAAACTTTCGTTACGATCACCAACGTGATTTTTACCAAATTGTCCTGTCGTATAACCCAAATTTTTCATGATTCCGCCAATAGAGGGATCTAATTGACTCATTCCCATAGGTGCTCCCGGAAAACCTACTTTTGTAAGACCGGTTCTAAGGCCATGTTGTCCTGTTAATAAAGCAGCACGCCCGGCGGTACAGCTTTGCTCTCCATAATAATGCAAAAAACGTAAGCCTTCGTTTGCCAAACGATCAATATTAGGAGTTGTGTATCCCATTACTCCGTCACTGTAAGCACTTATATTAGTGGTTCCAATATCATCTCCCCAAAGTATAAGAACATTGGGCTTTTTCGTACTTTGAGCATTCACTTGTATCGTTAAGCATGCAAATGCGGAAAGCAGTATTGCATTTTTAAAAACACATTTTAGTCTAACTTGTTTCATGGTAATAAAATTTGTTAATAGTTCTTTGTATAAATGATATGCGTATAGAATATATAAAGCGTATTATTTCATTTTTTCAATAAGAATATTTCCTCCTCTCATGAACATGTTTCAAATTTTAATTTTTTTCTTCCGGGGCGAATTTGAAACAATTTTCTTCTTAACTTTTTTTTAAGTTTCTCAAAATTAACTAATAAAAAACCGAACTATAGTATTTATAAGGCCTGACATTGTTTCATTTTATAAAATGAAACGTTAAAAACATTTTATTTTGCTCCATGTTGTTTCATTTTATAAAATGAACCATCTAAAAAACATGAAAAGAGGAAGTTAGATCTTAAAATCTATTTAAAAAAAATGGGGCTTTTAGTATAAAATTCTTCTTTTAGGAAGTCTTTTTTGTAGAATTATTCAAAAACACAACAATTTTACGTCAGAATTGTTCATTGAAGTGACAAATGTTTACTGTTTATGTTAATACATTGAACATTAATAGGGAGTAGTACAGAAAATACCTATTTAATACGTTTACTTAACGAGCTGTCTTGCGTCAACAATTTTAATAAAAAGAGAAAAATTTGGGCAAAAAAAAGCCGTCAAAATATTTTGACGGCTTTTACTATTGGTAGTTTAAAACTATTCTATTTCAGAAACTCTCATGGTATTAACCATTCCTTTATCTTTAATTGGCATTGCTGCAAGGTTGATCAAATAATCTCCTTTTACAACATAACCTTTTTGTTTTGCGATTTCGTTAACATCTGTTACAGTATCATCTGTACTTTCGTCTTTATCGTAGAAGTATGATTTAACTCCCCATAATAAATTCAATTGTGTCAAGATTCTTTTGTTTGAAGTAAACACCAAAATATGAGAAGACGGTCTCCAAGCCGAAATTTGGAAAGCTGTATAACCACTATTTGTTAAAGTACAAATTGCTTTTGCTTTGATTTCATTGGCTAATAAAGCTGCCTGGTGACAAACGGTTTTAGTAACAAAACGTTTTGTTTTAATTTGTGGTGTGTTTTGTGGAACCTGGATAAGCGGAGAATCCTCAACAGCCTCACAAATTTGAGTCATTTTTTGGATAACCTGTACCGGATAATTTCCTGTAGCCGTTTCTCCAGACAACATTACAGCATCAGCTCCATCCATTACAGAGTTTGCAACGTCGTTTACTTCAGCTCTTGTTGGAGTCAAACTTGTAATCATTGTTTCCATCATTTGTGTAGCAACGATAACCGGAATTCTCGCCGTTTTAGCTCTGCGAATCAAATCTTTTTGAACTAATGGTACTTCATGTGCAGGAAGCTCAACTCCTAAATCTCCACGAGCCACCATAAGACCATCGCAATAGGCAATAATTTTATCGATGTTTACAAGAGCTTCAGGCATTTCAATTTTAGCAACGATTGGAATTTTAACATCCGAGTGCTTAGCGATCAATTCTTGTAAATCTTGTAAATCGCGAGGTGTTTTTACAAACGAAAGTGCGATCCAGTCTACTTTTTGTTCAATTGCAAAAATAGCATCAGCAATATCTTTTTCAGTTAAAGCCGGTAATGAAATTTTTGTATTTGGAAGGTTAACCCCTTTTTTAGATTTTAGTTCTCCACCCTGAATTACCTTAGCAACAACTTCAGATTTTTTATCAGTAGAAATAATTTCGAAAATAAGTTTTCCGTCATCAAGCAAAATACGCTCGCCCGGATTAACATCATTTGGGAAATTTTGATATTTCATGAATACTTTAGAAGCAGTTCCTAAAATATCTTCTGCAGTTGTAAACGTAATTAGATCACCATCATGAACTACAGTTCCTTCTTCCATCACACCAACTCTAAGTTTTGGTCCCTGCAAGTCTCCAAGGATTGCAGTTGTATAACCAAACTCTTCGTTAAGGTCTCTAATAATATTAATTTTATCTTTTACTCCTTCGTAATCAGCATGCGAAAAATTCACTCTAAACACATTAACCCCTGCTTCGATCATATCCTTGATAATCTCTCTCGTACTACATGCAGGCCCTAGCGTAGCAACAATTTTGGTTTTCTTGTTTGTTAACATTTTTTTTAAAAAATTAGATTGTTTTTTGATTTTATTTTGTTGGTATCGACAGCATATATTGCTGCAATACTTTCTATTGAATTTAATTGTTGCTGAATTTCTGAAAAATCGACAGCCTCATCGCTATTGTCTATTTTCAGGAAAAAATCTACTTTTTTGAATTCAGGAAGTAAATGAATTGTTGTCGAAACCTCACTTGTTTCATTAGAAAACAAATTCTGGAAATCATTCGTACTCACAGAAATGATTTCATTTTTATTCTGAATCAAATTCCAGGAGATGGCTTTTTCGGAATCATAATAATAAAATCTGGAAAAATTTGCTTCGCCTTCCTTAGTCTGAGCATGGATCTCGTTTTTGCTCTTACTTAAGTTGATCGGAAGGTTTTTATTGATAAAATAGGCCAGTCTATAATCTTCTAAGGAAGTATGAATTGCCATTAAATAATAATCAATTTCGTCAAATTCGTCTAAATCCAATCTATGAATAGCCATATCATGAAAAATCAAGGTGTAAATATACTATTTCTAACGGAGCATCAATAGTTAAGATGTCGTTGTTTTTGTTAATTTATAAACGAAAACGTTATAGCTTTAAGAAAGTAACGGTATTTTTGTCGTTATTTCTTATCTATTTTTTCCTGAAATGCAAAATAAGCTCTTTGTGATGCTTTTTCTTCTGCTTTCTTTTTTGAAGTTGCTCGCGCTCTTGCGATTACTTTATCGTCTATACTTAATTTGACACCGAACAGGCGTTGTCCGTCAATACCGTTATCTTCAAAAATGTCGTAATGAAAGATCCTTTTTTCTTTCTGACACCATTCAATAACCAAACTTTTATAACTAATTACTTTCCCTTCCAATCGCGCAATGTCGACATAAGGGGTAACTACTCTTTTTTGTATAAATTTTTCACAAAAAGCATAACCTCTATCCAGATAAATAGCTCCAACAAGTGATTCAAAAATATTACCATGAATATTTTCACCAAAATGCTGAATAGGCACTTTACTCTCTACAAAGCGCACTAAATTTAAATCTTTACCTAATTCATTCAAATGCTCACGACTTACAATTTTAGACCGCATTTTGGTCAGATAACCTTCGTCGCCATTAGGTGCTTTGTTAAATAAGTGAGCTGCAATTACAGCGCTTAACATAGCATCTCCTAAAAATTCAAGTCGTTCATAATTAATTGGATTTCCTGATTCGTCAAGTTTGTTTGAAGATCGGTGCGTAAATGCTTTCTTATAAAAATCAATATTTGCCGGCGGAAAACCAAGTATTTTCTGAATAGTGTCAAAAAAAATCCCGTCTTCTAGAGAACGGGATTTAGAAAATATTTTTTTGATAATATTCATATACAGAAATTAGTCAACTAATTTTTTAAACAACACACAAGCATTGTGACCCCCAAAACCAAAAGTGTTACTCATAGCAACATTTACTTCTCTTTTTTGAGGTTTGTTTAATGTAAGGTTCAATGCAGGATCAATCTTTTCATCAACAACTGTATGATTAATCGTTGGAGGAACAAGACTGTGTTGCATTGCCAGAATTGAAGCAATTGCTTCGATCGCTCCGGCAGCACCAAGTAAGTGACCTGTCATTGATTTTGTTGAATTGATATTGATATTTTTTGCATGATCACCAAAAACAGCACTAATTGCTTTTAATTCGGCTACATCTCCTAACGGAGTAGAAGTTCCGTGTGTATTGATATGATCAACATCTTCCGGATTCATTCCAGCATCTCTTAGTGTATTTTTCATTACTGCAATAACGCCAATTCCTTCCGGATGTGGTGCCGTTAAATGGTAAGCATCAGATGACATTCCGCCTCCACCAATTTCACAGTAAATTTTTGCGCCTCTGGCTTTAGCATGTTCATAATCTTCAAGAACCAAAGCTCCCGCTCCTTCTCCTAAAACGAAACCATCTCTGGTTGCATCAAAAGGTCTTGAAGCTGTTTCAGGACTTTCATTTCTTGTAGACAAAGCGTGCATAGAGTTAAAACCTCCCATACCAGCGATGGTAATAGCAGCTTCTGAACCACCCGATACAATAACATCACACATTCCTAAACGAATGTAGTTAAAAGCATCAATTAATGCATTTGCAGAAGATGCACATGCAGAAACAGTTGTATAATTTGGTCCCATATAACCGTTACGCATCGAAATGTGTGCTGGTGCGATATCGGCAATCATTTTAGGTATAAAAAACGGATTGAATTTTGGAGTTCCGTCACCTTTAGCATAATAAATTACTTCTTCCTGAAAAGTTTCTAAACCTCCAATTCCTGCTCCCCAGATAACACCAACTCTTGTTTTATCGATATTATCATTTGTAAGACCAGCATCTTTAATAGCTTCGTCACTGGCAGCAATAGCATATTGAGCAAATTTATCTAATCTACGAGATTCTTTGCGATCCATGTAGTCTTCAATATTGAAGTTTTTTACTTCGCAGGCAAATTTCGTTTTATGCTTCTCTGTATCATAATATGTGATAGGAGCGGCTCCGCTAACCCCATTCACAAGTGCATTCCAATAATCCTGGATATTATTCCCGATAGGAGTAAGTGCACCTAATCCTGTTACAACAACTCGCCTTAATGCCATAAATATGTATTTTGTACTTTAAACAAATAAAACCCACGCTTTCTTAACACTATTGTTACTTAAGAGCCATGGGCATTACAATATAAATATATCTTTTTGATTGAAAATCAATCGAAATTTAAATTTTAAAAAAAATAATAACACCCGATCCTTAGAAATTACAAAAATCAAAAGTCAAATTCCAATTGGAATTTGGAATTTCAAAAATTGGTATTTTTAGAAACCGGGTGTGGTATTATTATTTTTTAGCTTCCTCGATATAAGAAATAGCTTGACCAACAGTAGCAATGTTTTCTGCTTGATCGTCTGGAATTTGAATATCAAATTCTTTTTCGAATTCCATAATAAGCTCAACAGTGTCTAATGAGTCAGCTCCTAAATCATTAGTGAAGCTTGCTTCTGTTACAACTTCGTTTTCGTCAACACCTAATTTGTCTACGATAATCGCTTTTACTCTTGAT
The DNA here is from genome assembly GCF_002217275.1 of Flavobacterium frigidimaris. Classification (NCBI taxonomy): domain Bacteria; kingdom Pseudomonadati; phylum Bacteroidota; class Flavobacteriia; order Flavobacteriales; family Flavobacteriaceae; genus Flavobacterium; species Flavobacterium frigidimaris. The sequence continues at coordinate 6,876 of NZ_MUGV01000014.1, read as the reverse complement.
GCAATGTCTGACATAATCTTTAATTTTAGAATTTAATTTGTTGGCAAAAATAAAAAACTTTATTTTAAAACCACGATTTAGTTTATAAATGTAACACTAATTTATAAAATTAATTTCAAGAAAGCCCTTTTAATACTATTTATTTTCGATTTTTATTCCGTTTTTTGCATTCTCAAAACGAAATCAAAAATGAAAAAAATTATTGTTTTTGCCTCAGGATCAGGAACTAATGCTGAAAACATTATAAAATATTTTGCTAAAACAAAAATCGCAGCCGTCGTTTCGGTTTTTACCAACAACGCTTCCGCAAAAGTGATCGAAAGAGCAAAAAATCATCAAATTCCGGTCGAAATCTTCTCAAAAAACGAACTTTTAGAACGAAATGTCTTACAAAAAATACAAGAAATCGACCCGGATCTGATAGTTCTGGCTGGTTTTCTATTGAAATTTCCAGAAAATATAATCGAGAAATATCCTAATAAAATAATCAACATCCATCCTGCGCTTTTACCTAATTATGGAGGCAAAGGAATGTACGGAATGCACATACACAGAGCTATAGTTAATAATAAGGAAAAAGAAACCGGAATTTCCATTCATTATGTAAATGAAAATTATGACGAAGGCGGTATCATTTTCCAGAAAAATGTGGCCCTCACAGAAGACGATACCCCGGAAACCGTGGCCGAAAAGATTCACGAGCTGGAACAAAAGTATTTTCCGGAAATAATTCAGGCAGTACTAGAGGATTCAAATTCCAAAAATTAAATTCCAAATTCCAAAAAAAAATAAACCATATAAGTCATATAAGTAAATATAATAGTAGGAGTAAATCTTACTTTAAATTAAAAGTAATATAAGTAGCTTCAAATAATCTTATATACTTTATACTGACCCGAGTGAATAGACAAAGTTTAAAATGAACTTATATCACTTATGTGGTGAAAAAAAACAACAATGAATCACGAAGTACATATATATACAGATGGCGCTGCAAAAGGAAATCCCGGAAACGGTGGTTATGGAGTGGTAATGGAATTGGTTGGAACACCTCATAAGAAAGAATTTTACGAAGGCTTTCGTTTGACCACTAATAATAGGATGGAACTTTTGGCTGTAATTGTTGGTTTGGAGAAACTAAAAAATCCGAATATGAAGGTTTTGGTTGTTTCAGATTCTAAATATGTTGTCGATTCTGTTGAGAAAAAATGGGTTTTAGGCTGGGAAAAAAAGAAATTTGCCGGAAGAAAAAATGCCGATTTATGGAAACGCTTTTTAATTGTTTACCGCAAACACCAGGTCAATTTTAAATGGATTAAAGGCCATAACAATCATCCTCAAAACGAACGCTGTGATCAATTGGCTGTTATGGCCTCTATGCAACCGAATCTTTCTGTTGATGAATATTACGAAACCATCGGTTCAAAAATGGAATAAAAAAACGCACCAGGAAAATATTCCCGATACGTTTTTCAATTTTAAAATACTAACTTAAAAAATCTTACTCCTCTTTATCTAAATCTTTTGCCGTTTTAAATCCAGCCAATAAGCCAATACCTGCCATGATGAAAATGATTGATGGATAAACTGCATCATCTTCTAGTGAAGTATAAGTTGTAATTAATAAAGCCAGAAAAATTCCGACTCCGCTTCCTATTAATAGGAAAGCCAGATTCACAACAAATACTTTCCATGCAGAAGATCCTTTTCCAGCCCCTTTCAAAAAGATACTGGCATCAACACCTTTTTCTATAAGAGCCATACGCTCTCTGTTTCTGGTAGAGTAAAAAAGATAGATAATCCCAAAGATCATTGCAAAAAGACTAATTGGTATTAAAATTTGTGGTCCCATATTTTTTTATTTAATTGATTGATACTCCATATGACGACAGCTTTTAAATTCAGGTTACAAGAATTTTAAAATAAATTCCGAAAAATAAATTCGAAATCCCAAAAGTTATTGATTATCAGTTAATTTTGAGTATGTAATTTTTATTGTAGTTAAAAATACTCAATCAAAAAATATCGATAATAATTGTCATTCCACGTTCCCCGGAATGACAATATTGTGGTTAAGGTATTATCGGAAAATTGGAATTTGGAATTTATTTCAAAATTCTTGTAACCTAAACACAGAACGTGTCGTCCTATATAATATGAGTACAATCAGTGATCAACATTATATTGATAAAATTCTTCAGGGCGAAACCAATGCGTTTGCCGTTCTGGTGGATCGCTATAAGGATATGATTTTTACATTGGCACTCAAAATGGTTAAAAACAGAGAAGAAGCTGAAGAAGTTGCACAAGATACTTTTATTAAAATTTACAGTTCATTGAACAAGTTTAAAGGCGATTCGAAATTTTCGACCTGGATATATAAGATCGCTTATAATACGTGTTTAGATCGTTTGAAGAAAAATAAAAAAGAAGACAATAATATATCGATAGATGAATTTTCGGCACATTTAATTAAAACAATGGATACTGCCCTGAGTGCTTTAGAAGATAAAGAACGAAAGCAGACGATTCAGAATTGTTTGAATTTATTACCCAGTGATGAGAATTTCCTGCTAACTTTATTTTATTTTGAAGATCAGAGTTTAGAAGAAATCGGAAAAATTATGAATATCAATGCTAACAATGTCAAAGTAAAGTTATTTAGAAGCCGACAGAAATTAGCCGTAATTTTGAAAAAGCAATTAGAACCAGAAATAGTAGAGAGTTATGAAAGAGGAAGATAAAAATATAAAAAATCTTATTGATAAAATGATGGCCGAAGATACTTTGGAAGTACCATCTTTTGACTTTACTTCAAAAATAATGGCTCAGGTTTTAGTGGCTGAAAAAAGCAAAATCAAAGCTTACAAACCTTTGATTTCTAAATCTACGTGGATTTTTATTGGTTTTAGCTTACTCGGCCTGGCCATTTATGCATCACTTTTTTCTGGAACCCCATATAATCTGGGAATTGATAAATCGTATACAGAAAGATTCTCTGCTGTATTTTCAGGAATTCATCTTTCTAAAAATATCATGTACGCGATTTTAGTTGTTCCTTTTATGATTCTGATTCAGATTGGATTATTAAAGAATTATTTTGATAAGAAGTATCAGTTATAGAAGAAGCCACATACAAAACATGGTTAATTATATTTAAAGTAAACAACAACAACATTACATTTTTTGGTGTTTTTAAGTGGGGAAAGAAAAACTTGTTCCTTCAAAAAACTAAAATAAAAAACTGAAGCTTTTTCAAAATAGTAGTTGCTTTTTAAATCCAAAAAACATATTTTAATCTTTTAAAAGATTGAAATATAATACTCTCATTTACAATAGTTTTAGCCCCGCAAACGATATTGTTTTTTTATGAAAATTTTGAGAACCTAAACCGTTGCAATATTGCAACTTATGAAGTATCTTTGCACCCTAATTCGAAATTCATAAAATGAATAAATTATTGATTGTTGGAACGGTTGCTTTCGACGCAATTGAAACTCCTTTCGGAAAAACAGATAAAATATTAGGTGGTGCTGCAACGTACATTGGTTTATCAGCATCCTTTTTTAACTTGCAATCGGCCATCGTTTCTGTAGTTGGTGACGATTTCCCTCAAGAACATTTAGATCTTTTAACTTCAAAAAATATTGATATCTCTGGTATCGAAATTGTAAAAGGGGGAAAAACCTTTTTCTGGAGCGGTTTATACCACAACGATCTAAACTCTAGAGATACTCTTATAACTGAACTAAACGTTTTGGCAGATTTTCAGCCAAAAGTTCCTCAAAATTATAAAGACGCTGATGTTGTGATGTTAGGAAACTTACATCCGTTAGTACAAAGCAGTGTTTTAGATCAAATGGAGAAAAAACCAAAATTAGTAGTTTTAGACACTATGAACTTTTGGATGGACTGCGCTCTTCCTGAATTATTGGACGTAATTAAACGTGTAGACGTTATTACTATTAATGATGAAGAAGCAAGACAACTTTCAGGAGAATACTCATTAGTAAAAGCGGCGAACAAAATCCAGGAAATGGGACCAAAATATGTGGTGATCAAAAAAGGAGAACACGGAGCGCTTTTATTCCATAACAGAGAAGTATTCTTTGCACCGGCTTTACCACTAGAAGATGTTTTTGATCCAACAGGAGCAGGAGACACTTTCGCAGGTGGATTCTCAGGATTCATTACACAAAGCGAAAACATTTCGTTTAACAATATGAAAAATGCCATTATTTACGGATCAAATTTAGCTTCATTTTGTGTAGAGAAATTTGGAACCGAAAGGATGCAAACAGTAAGCAAAGCAGAAGTAGCGATTCGATTACAGCAGTTTAAGTCGTTAACTCAGTTTGACATAGAAATATAATGCCCGAAAGCCTCGATAAAACGGGGCTTTTTTATTACGTTAATACACACAACTTACAACAACACAAAATACAAAACACAATGAGCGACGCTTTAAAACACGAATGTGGTATAGCCTTAGTTAGACTTCTTAAACCGCTTGAATATTACAAAGAGAAATACGGAACTGCTTTTTACGGGATACAAAAAATGTATCTGATGATGGAAAAGCAGCACAACCGTGGTCAGGATGGTGCCGGATTTGCAAGCATCAAATTAGATGTTGAGCCAGGACAACGCTATATTAGCAGAGTTCGTTCGAATCATGCACAACCAATTCAGGACGTTTTCAAACAAATCAACGATCGCATCAATGAAGAATTGACTGCAAAACCTGAAATTGCTGATGACGTTCAAAAAATAAAATCAGAAATTCCATACGTAGGAGAATTATTTTTAGGACACGTTCGTTACGGAACTTTCGGAAAAAACAGTATTGAAAGTGTACACCCCTTTTTACGTCAAAGTAACTGGATGCATCGTAATTTGATATTGGCTGGTAACTTCAACATGACGAATGTTAAGGAACTTTTCGAAAATTTAGTAGAGCTAGGACAGCATCCAAAAGAAATGGCAGATACTGTTACGGTAATGGAAAAAATTGGTCACTTCTTGGACAAAGAAGTAATGCAGCTTTACCAGGATTGCAAAACTGAAGGTTATTCTAAAAGAGAAGCTTCTCCTGTAATTGCAGACCGATTGGATATTGGAAAAATATTAGCACGTTCAGCAAAAAATTTAGATGGAGGTTATGCAATGGCCGGATTATTAGGTCATGGTGATGCTTTTGTATTTAGAGATCCTGCCGGAATTCGTCCAGCTTATTATTATCAGGATGATGAAGTAGTAGTTGTAGCTTCTGAAAGACCCGTTATTCAAACTGTATTTAATGTACCTTTTGAAAGCGTTCAGGAAATTGATCCCGGACATGCTTTGATTATCAAGAAAAGTGGAAAAGTTTCAATGCAACAAATTTTAGAGCCAACTGTTAAGAAAGCATGTTCTTTTGAAAGAATTTATTTCTCTAGAGGAAGCGATGCTGAAATTTATCAGGAACGTAAAAATTTAGGAAAATTAATTTTACCTGCAGTTCTTGAATCAATTGACAGTGATACAGATAATACTGTTTTCTCTTATATCCCGAATACAGCCGAAACATCCTTTTATGGTTTGGTAGAAGCGGCTCAGGATTTCTTAAATCAGAGAAAGAACAACTATATTTTAGAAAACAGAAATACACTTACAGCCGAAACACTTCAGGAGTTATTGGCGGTAAAAATCCGTACAGAAAAAGTCGCTATTAAAGATGCTAAACTGAGAACCTTTATTACAGAAGACAGTAGCCGTGATGATTTAGTTGCTCACGTTTACGACGTTACTTACGGCGTAATCAAACCAACTGACAATTTAGTTATTATTGATGACAGTATTGTTCGCGGTACAACATTAAAAATGAGTATCATTAAAATGATGGACCGACTGAAACCAAAACGTATTGTAATTGTTTCTTCGGCACCGCAAATTCGTTATCCTGACTGTTACGGAATTGATATGGCAAAACTGGAAGGTCTTGTTGCTTTTAGAGCAGCCCTGGCTTTATTAAAAGAAAGAAATCTATATCATGTCGTAGATGAAGTTTACGCTAAATGTAAAGCCCAGGAGAACTTTTTAGATACTGATGTGGTAAATTACGTAACGGCAATTTACGATCAATTCACACCAGAAGAAATTTCAGATAAAATTGCAGAAATGTTAAGTTCACCTGAAATTAACGCTGAAGTAAAAATAATATTCCAAAAAGTAGAAGATTTACATATTGCATGTCCTAAAAACTTGGGAGACTGGTACTTTACAGGAGATTATCCTACCCCTGGAGGAAATCGTGTAGTGAACCGTGCTTTTATGAATTTCTACGAAGGAAAAGACGCAAGAGCGTACTAAAAGTATTAACAAAAGGTTAAAATATGCATTTCATCGGTTTTTTTTGCCGTTTATCCTATATGTTTGGCAAAACCGAAAAGCTAAATTACTTTTGGAGAACCATAACATTAGTAGGTTAAGTTTATGGTAGATTTGGGGCAAAAAGGGTGGAAGCAATTCCACCTTTTTTATTGGAATAAAGTGAAGTATAGCGAATTGAAGATTTAACACACTTAATCGGATATATTTACCATTCGTCTAAAAAGTTTTTTATATAAAGATAGCTACCATACATTTACTGAACCATAACATTAGTAGGTTAAGTTTATGGTAGATTTGGGGCAAAAAAGGCGGAAGAGATTCCGCCTTTTTTATTTTATTCTAGAAAAAAGAGAATAGAATCAAGAGCAAAGAGTAAAGAGCAAAGAATAAAGATTGTTGAAGATAGTATAAGAGCAAAAATATATTTAAAAAAATAGAGGAACTGCCAAAAGTAGTTCCTCTATTTTTTTACTCAATTCTTTTCCTCTTTACTCTTTACTCTTT
>NZ_MUGV01000013.1:0-226751 GCF_002217275.1 Flavobacterium frigidimaris | reverse complement strand
TAAAACCTTTGCGCACCTTGCGGTTAAGCACCTCAATCTTGGATTTCAAAATTGGAATTTAAAAAAATTTATCGCAAAGTTCGCAAAGTGTTTTTTTATTGGTGTGTTTGTGCTATGTTTTTAAGTTCGCAAGGCTTTATGAAAAAAAAAATACAAACCTTGCTTAATTCCTTTGCGCACCTTGCGGTTAAGTACCTCAATCTTGGATTTCAAAATTGGAATTTAAAAAAATTATCGCAAAGTTCGCAAAGTGTTTTTTTTATTGGTGTTTATGCTGTGTATTTAAGTTCGCGAGGCTTTATGAATAAAAATTTGCGCACCTTGCGTAAAACCTTTGCGCACCTTGCGGTTAAGCCCCTCAATCTGGGAATTTATTTTTTTGATTTATCAAAAAAAAGCATGACGTTTAAGTCATGCTTCATCTTGGTTATTATAGTTTGGTTTATAAATTATCTAATTTCTGCAAAAGTATCTCCCTGGTTAATGTCACCGGTTTTAAAACCTTTTTTAAACCAGTACATTCTCTGCTCTGATGATCCGTGTGTAAACGAATCTGGAACTACCTGTCCGCTCATTTTACTTTGAATGGCGTCATCTCCAACGGCATTGGCAGCGCTTAAAGCTTCGTCGATGTCATCGGTATCTAAGTTTTTCTGATTGTAGTGTGTCCATACTCCGGCATAAAAGTCGGCTTGTAATTCTAACGCAACGGAAAGTTTGTTTGCTTCGGTCTCACTTTTTCCCTCCTGAGCCTGACGCATTTTTGCTGACGTTCCAAGTAATGTTTGAACGTGATGGCCAATTTCGTGCGCTATAACGTACGCAATAGCAAAGTCCCCACCTTTGGCACCAAATTTAGTTTTTAGTTCCTCGAAGAAGCCCAAATCCATATAAACCTTTTGATCGCCCGGGCAATAAAAAGGCCCTGATGCAGATGATGCCCCACCGCAGGCAGTTTCTACCGAGCCTCTAAAAAGTACCAACTTCGGATTTTTATAGGTTATGCCTTGTTCTTCAAATATTTTGCTCCAGATGTCTTCGTTATCTGCAAGAATCACTCTCACAAAATCCCCCATTTCTTCATCTTCCTTGCTCAATGGAGCAGCGGCTTCAGTTTGCTGTTGTCCGCCCTGCATTTGTTCTAATGCTGATCCTACAGTTTGACCTGTTTCGCCACCAAAAACGTTTAATAACAAAATAATGATACCAATAACTCCGCCTCCAAGAGCGACTTTTCCTCCGGAAACACCTCTTCGATCTTCAACATTATCACTTTGTCTTCTGCCTAACCATTTCATAATACTTTGATTTTAAACTTTTTTAAGTTTTCTTTCATACGAATTTATGTATTTTTTAGCAATTACACATTAACAGAAACAATTTAGTTTAAATTATTTTAACCATTTCCGAATAGCTTCTTCAACAGTGCCTCTTATAATAGGCTTTGAGATATAATCATTCATTCCGGCTGATAAACATTTATTTCGTTCTTCTTTTTCAGCTCCGGCAGTTACGGCAATTATTGGTATACGTTTCCCTATTTCAGTAATTCTGATTGCTTTTGTAGCTTCGTAACCATTCATAATTGGCATTTGAATGTCCATAAAAACAAGATCCGGATTGATATTTTCAATTTGTTTGACGGCTTCATATCCGTTTTCGCATTCAAAAATAATAGCATTCAGGTTTAAATTTTTGACAATCGTTTTTAAAAGAAGCATATTTACTTTGTTGTCTTCTACAATCAAAATGCTTACTTTTTTTCGATTAGAACTATAACTTAAAGCATATTCGGGATTATTTTGTTTAGAAATTTCCTTGAATTTTTCATTAATGCTTTCATGGCTGGTTTTTAAGTTCAGATCAAAATAAAAATTACTGCCTTCGTTTATTTTGCTCTTAAGCTGTAAACCACTTTCCATTAAAGCTAACAATTGATTTGAAATGGTTAATCCTAAACCGGTTCCTCCAAACTTTCTTGTTGTGGAGCTATCTTCCTGAGAGAAAGCCTTAAATATTTTTTTCTGGTTTTTTTCTAAGATTCCAATTCCAGTGTCTTTGACAGAAAAACGAATGATATAATTCTCATCTGACTTTTTATCTAAAACAGTTACACTTAGTTTGATCGATCCTTCGTTTGTAAACTTGATTGCATTGGATAAAAGATTGATTAAAATTTGTTTCAAACGTACAATGTCTGTCCAGATGTATTTTGGAACTTCAGGATCGAGATTTAATTCGAGTTCAAGATTTTTTTGATTCGATTCGTAAATAATCAAATCAAATATTTGTCCTAATATTTTTTGAACATCATACAGATCAATAAAAAGCTCTAGTTTTCCGGCTTCAATTTTAGAGAAATCAAGAATATCATTGATGATTTCAAGAAGCGAATGTGCAGATTGATTGATGGTCGTCATGTACTTTTCCTGAATCTCTTCAAGATTTGTCTTCATCAATAAATGAGTAAATCCAATAATACCATTTAGAGGAGTCCTGATTTCATGTGACATATTGGCCAAAAAATCAGACTTGGATTTATTTGCAGCTTCTGCCAGTTCTTTGGCTTTAATCGCATCTTCACTTTCTTTAATTTTGGCAATATTTCTGTTTCTGTCTAAGGCAGAAGAAATGTTATTGGCTAATGTCTGGAAAATATAAATTTCATCATCGGTCCATTTTCTTTCTTTAGTACAATCATCGAAACCTATAAAACCAGAAAAAATATTGTTGGTAAACAGTGGTAATATTAATATGGATTTAATATTGTTGGCTATTAGTAATTGCTTGAAAAACGTGTCTTCCAGATCCCGGGTTCTTGTATTTAGTACTTTTCTATTTTGAGAATGAAGGATGATTTCTTTTAAATTGTCTTCGGTAAAATCTTGTAATTCGGTTATCTGATGTGCGATTCCGTCTCTCGACCATTTATACTGCTGACTTATAGTATTGGTCTCGAAATTTTTATCATGATAAAAAATATGATCTACTTTTGAAGCTTTTCCAATAATATCGAATGTCTCCTGAAACATTTTTTGCAGGCTCTTACTCAGCAAAAACTTTTCGGTACACAAAGCCAATGCCGATAATAAGTCACTTTTAAGCTCTAATTTTTTCTCTGCTTTTAGTCGCATCTGCGAAGAAATAGCCAATGAAATGACATCAGAAATAGTTCTGGCATAGTTGATGTCTTCATTGTCCCAATCTCTTTTCTCTCCTGTACTTTCAAAACAAACTACACCGGCCAATTGTCCATTTGAAAAAATAGGAACATCAAGCATCGACTTTATTTTATTCTTTTTGAAATAAATTTCCTGAAATTCAGAGGTTTCTAATTTGTCAAAAACATCCGGAGCGTTTATTATGGCTTTGTTTTTTAGTGTTTCAAAATAAATAGGATAAGATTCCTTGTCCAGAATGTTTTTATCACTTAAATTTTGATCATCACTGCTGAATAAATTTTTGCAAATAATAACATCGCCCGTAAATTTCCAGAAACTCACTCTGTTTGCTTTTGAAATGGTCGCCGCTTCTTTAATTATGGAATCAATTACGGTTTGCAGATTGTTATATTCCCGAAAATCTGTTGTCGATAATTTTTTGGTCGAATTATTATAGGCTTCAATTTTTTCTAAACGTCTTTTTTTCTCATTTTCAATATTTTTCATCTCCGTAATATCCCGGGCTATACCAGCAAAACCAATGATTTCGTCTAAATCATTTTTACGAACGATTACTTTTTGTGAGATCCATATTTCGCCTCCGGCTTTCTTTATAATCGGAATTTCGATTGTGGGATAATTGTTGCCATTTTTTTCCAGATTTTCATAGAAATCAACCGCATTTCTAATATAATCTTCGTGAATAAAATTAGAATAATGTTGTAAAATTACTTCATTTTCAGCATAGCCTAAAAGTGAAAAACCAAATTCATTGATAAAGGTAAAATACCCGTCAGCACTTATTTCAAAAATAATATCGGTCGCAGTCTGAATAAGGTTTTTGTATTGATCCTGTACAATAATTTGCTCTGTTACATCCTGACCGATACTGATAATTAAATCTTCTGAGAATTTTTTATCCTTCCATTGAATGTATTTAAATTCTCCGTTTTTATTTTTTAATTTTCTAATATATAATTTATTGTCGATGTAATTTTTCTGGTAATTTTCGCTATCAAATTCCTGGTCTTCTGTTAGTTTCCAAAATTCCATTCCTTTAACATCTTCTGGCTGATAGCCTAAAATTGAAGTAATGGTCTCACTGCAAAAAAGCAATTCTCCATTTTCATTTGTAGCAATTGTCAGGGAATTACCTTTATGAACAATTTCATTAGTAAATCTAAAGTTGTCCCTGCTGTTTAATAAAACAGCATACTTTACCTGATTGATAACGAAGGTCAGAATACTAAAATTGATTAGTAAAACAGATGATTTAATTGGAATTAAATGAAATACAATAGTTACAGTCAGAAAGGTAAAGGTGAGTGCAACAAATGCCCAATAAATTTTAATTGGTTTTAAAATGTTGTAAGAAAAGAAAAAGGAAATTAAAAAAGTAATAATAGGTACAACATCATTTGGGAGATAAATAATATTGCGGGCAACGTAACTTATATAAATGAAAAAGGAAACAATAAAAATTTCCTGAATTCTATCGCGGAGTACTTTTATTTTATCTGTAAGAGCGTAAACTATCAGTACTAAAACACCAATACAAACATTAAGTAGTAAAAGACTTTTTGGTCTGATTCTAAAGATTTCGTTAATGATTTCAATTAGAATAACGGCAATACCAAAAAATAAAATATACAACTGATACTCATTTCTTGCAGTGTCGGTTTCTCTTTTTTTCTCAATAAAACTACCAATTTTCGCTTTAATTCTAAAAAACTGATAAACCAGAATGCTTAAGAAACCAAAGAGCGATAACCCTAAAACAATGAACTTTGGATTATTGTAGAAAATAATTTCGGGATTAAACACATACCAATTTGTAATAACTGCTTTCAGGGTACTACCAAAATGGGTAATTCCTGAAAGCAGTGAATTATACAAACTATAGTTTGCTACCATAGTATTTGGGGTATGTTTGGTTTAGTAAATAGCGTTTTGAATTTTCTAAACAGAGTAGGTTAGGCTCTTTATTTATTTAGAATCTTCGTTTTATTCTAAATCCGACTGACCTATCGTGTCAATTGGATCTTCTTCTTCCATATTAAAAATTCCATAATAAGTCGCGTAGGTCATTGATGTATTAAAAGCAAGCGTGAAAATTATTCCAATGCAGCATCCAAAGAAACCGATGAAAGAGCCAATAAAACCAATAACAACCAGGGCAAAAATTATTAACGGATTTTTACTAATGATGAGTAAACATGATTTCAAGGCATCTAATGCCTTTAGATTCCCGAAAATTACCAGTGGAATAACCAAATAGGTAAGATAGGATATGATTAAATTTAATAATAATGACATTCCGATTATGCCCATTTCATTGAAATAAGCCCCTATAACTGTTGAAATTGCACCGCTAATAATGGCGATGATAAAACCAACTGTAAATATTTGTGAAAAGTGATGTGTTTTATAATAAGTAAAAATAGTCGCAACATTAAATTCCTCATCCTTGTCGGCACAGTCTGCCATTTTAAGAAAACCGGCACTAAAAGGAGCAACAAGACCACTTATTACCGAAGTAGCAAGTAGAGAAATAAGCATTTGTACAGAGGTTTGTTTCTGACTATCGAAATTTTCAAAAAAATCTTTACTCATACTTTCCACTCCATAGTAAGCAAAAAGTACACTAAAAAGGGCGAAAAAAAAGATAACTGAAAAAACTAGAATTATAAGCCCAAAATAAAGAGCTATTTTTTTATAATTTTCGAATGCATGGTTAAAGACAGTTGAGAAATCTAGGGAAAGGCCATGATTTTTAATGTCTTCGATTTGATCAAGTGTAGATTTCATTTTAATAGTAGAATTGTTTTATATTTTTTTTACGCTTAAGTTAATTACAGAAACGTAAATATAATATTTTTAATCAATTACCTATGATAATCTACAAAATATACACAAGGACTTTTTTGTTTGCTTACATCCAGTCTAATAAGCGTTTGAGAGAAACTAATTTATCTTTGTAAGGAGCATATCGCATAGGCAGATCTAACCAATTTCCTTTTTTGACAATAGCTTTATGATGAGAGAAAATATCGAAACTCAATTTGCCGTGATAAGCACCGATTCCGCTATGGCCAACTCCGCCAAAGGGTAATCTTTTGTTTGAAAAATGGACAACGGTATCGTTAATACAACCACCTCCAAAAGAATAATCTGCAATAAGTTTTTTGGCGAAAGAATGATTTTCACTGAAAATATAAAAGGCCAGCGGTTTTTCATATTTACTTATCACGTTATGAATTTCAGCTTCGGTCTCATAAGTAAGAATAGGTAAAATTGGACCAAAAATTTCTTCCTTCATTACAGGACTATCAAGTGCGGGTTCTTCAATTAAGGTTGGCGAAATAAAAAGTTTATTTGCATCCGTTTCTCCTCCAAAAATTACTTTTTCACGCTCGATCATACTGTCTAGTCGAAGAAAGTTTTTAGTGTTGATAATACGGGCAAAATCAGGAGATTTGTCTAGTTTTTTGCCATAAGATTTTATGATTTCGTCAATTAAAAAAGTAATAAAATTGACTTTCATGTTTTTTTGAATCAGAATATAATCCGGAGCGATACAGGTTTGGCCGGCATTGATGAATTTTCCCCAGACAATGCGCTTGGCAGCTAATTTTAAATTGGCAGTTTCATCTATAATACAAGGATTTTTTCCGCCTAATTCGAGCGTTACCGGAGTCAGGTTTTCTGCTGCTGCTTTGGCAACAACTTTACCAACAGCAACACTTCCGGTAAAGAAAATATAATCCCAGCGTTTTGCCAATAATTTATCAGAAACTTCAACACCGCCTTCGTGTACTTCAACGTGATTGATATGAAAAGTTTTTTCAATAATTTTCGCAATGATTGAAGAGGTATTCGGGGTGAGCTCAGAAGGTTTTAAAACCACTCTGTTACCTGCTGCAACTGCTGCTATAAGAGGGCATAAGGCCAATTGAAAAGGATAATTCCATGGTGCAATAACCAAAACGTTTCCGTAAGGTTCTTTGTAAATATAATCGGTAGAGGGAAAGTTGAGAAGGGAAGGGAAAATACGTTTGCGACCGGACCATTTGTAAATGTTTTTGATGGTGTCTTTCAGGTCTGAGATAACATAATTTGTTTCCGTTAATACAGCTTCAAATTCAGGCTTTTTAAAATCATCGTACAACGCTTTTACAATTAAATCTTCGCTTTTTTGTATGTTGTACAATAACTTTTTAAGCGTTTCTTTTCTGTATCCGATGTCGTTTTTATAGTCCATTTTTTGATCAACTTGTTTTTTTACTCTATGCAAGTTAATCGATAAAATTTAAAAAAGTAACAATTAAATCATAAAATCACAATGCATTCCAAATGGTTTCATCAGGAGTTGGTGCAATTATAGTAATTTTTTCTTTAGAAACCGGATGAACAAAAACAAGTTTTCTGGCGTGAAGATGAATACCTCCGTCGGGATTACTTCGATCAAAACCATATTTCAAATCTCCTTTAATTGGCGATCCAATAGCGGCTAATTGCGCACGAATTTGATGATGACGACCGGTATGAAGGTTAATTTCCAAAGCCACATAATTTTGAAGTTCTTTAAATACCGTATAATCTAAACTGGCAATTTTGCTATCCGGAACCTCTTTTAAATGGGCTTTTGAAGTATTATTTTTTTCATTTCTTTTAAGATAATGAACTAATTTGGCAGTTGTTTCCTGAGGTTTATTCTTCACAACTGCCCAATAGGTCTTTTGCGTTTCACGATTGCTGAACATTTCGTTCATTCGTGTTAAAGCTTTACTTGTTCTGGCAAAAACAACAATTCCGGTTGTAGGTCGATCCAAACGATGAATCACACCCAGAAATACATCACCAGGTTTGTTGTATTTGTCTTTAATATATTCTTTAACAACATCAGATAAAGGTTTGTCTCCGGTTTTATCACCTTGCACAATATCGCCTACACGCTTATTAACTACAATAATGTGGTTGTCTTCGTGCAGAATTTGGAGGTTATTTTTATCTGAAATTATTTTCATTATAGACTTGCTTAGATTTTTAGACTTACTTAGACTTCTTAGATTTTGGATTGAAAGAATTCGGCTAAAGCCTTTTTATATTAATAAAAAAGTCCTCCAGCTAAAGCTGGAGGCTATTTATTTTAAAACCTTTGAATCTTAGCAACTTAGAACCTTAGTACCTTAAAAATTAATACTGTTCCTTCTCGTTCGGAAAATCACTCGACTTAACATCAGTAACATACTGACCAATTGCAGAAGTCATTTCCTGATATAAGTTTAAATAGCGACGTAAGAAACGCGGACTGAATTCATTGTTCATTCCCAACATATCATGAATTACCAAAACCTGACCGTCAACACCACCACCGGCACCAATTCCGATAACGGGAATCGAAATACTTTTGGCTACTTTTTCCGCTAAATCAGCAGGGATTTTTTCAAGAACAATAGCAAAACAACCTATTTTTTCTAGTAATTTGGCATCTTCAATTAATTTTTCGGCTTCCTGATCTTCTTTTGCACGAACACTATAAGTTCCGAATTTATAGATAGATTGTGGTGTTAAACCCAAGTGTCCCATTACTGGAATTCCTGCGTTTAATATTTTTTTGATTGATTCTTTAATTTCTTTTCCGCCTTCCAGTTTTACAGCATGTCCGCCACTTTCTTTCATGATTCTTATAGACGAACGTAAAGCTTCTTTGGGATCAGACTGGTAACTTCCAAAAGGTAAATCTACTACAACCAAAGCTCTGTCGACAGCACGAACTACAGATGAAGCGTGATAAATCATTTGATCTAAAGTAATTGGTAAAGTCGTTTCATGACCTGCCATAACGTTTGATGCAGAATCTCCCACTAAAATTACATCGATTCCAGCAGTGTCAACAATTTTTGCCATCGTAAAATCGTAAGCAGTAAGCATAGAGATTTTTTCTCCGTTACTTTTCATTTCGATTAACGATTTTGTAGTTATTCTTTTATAATCTTTTTTAGCGACTGACATTTTGTTTTTTGTTTATTTTTTTGAAGATGTAAAAGTATTGAATAATTATAGATTGAAATCAGCAATAGAAGAATATTTCAGCAGAAAAAAGCTTTCTGTCTTTAAATACGCTTCTAAGTATACTGTCTTTTTCAATAAGGATATGGGGTTTTTATAGAAGTTGTGTTTTTTTTGCCACAGATTACAAGATTAGTGCAGATTACGAAATCTTTTTAAATCTTGTAATCTGTGGCAATATATACTTAGTATTCTAACAATCGGCCATATTTACGGCAATTGCCAATCCGCCTTCAGAGGTTTCCTTGTATTTGGAATTCATGTCTTTAGCGGTTTGCCACATTGTGTTAATTACTTTATCTAAAGGTACTTTTGCATTTTTAGAATCGGTTTCTAAAGCTAATTCAGCTGCATTTATGGCTTTTATAGCGCCCATTGTATTTCTTTCAATACACGGAATCTGAACCAAACCGCCAATCGGATCGCAAGTCAAACCAAGGTGATGTTCCATTGCAATTTCGGCAGCCATCAATACCTG
Source organism: Flavobacterium frigidimaris (assembly GCF_002217275.1). Classification (NCBI taxonomy): domain Bacteria; kingdom Pseudomonadati; phylum Bacteroidota; class Flavobacteriia; order Flavobacteriales; family Flavobacteriaceae; genus Flavobacterium; species Flavobacterium frigidimaris. Next base: position 217,040 of record NZ_MUGV01000013.1, on the reverse strand, counting down.
AGCAGGACTTCCGCCCATTAACTCGCACAGTGCCGCCGCAGCCATTGAGGATGAAACACCAATTTCGGCCTGACAACCACCCATTGCTGCAGAAATAGTTGAACCTTTTTTGAAGATACTTCCAATTTCTCCGGCAACCATCAAAAATTGTTTGATTTCTTTTTCTCCGGCATTGTGATTTTCAATTACCAGATAATACATTAAAACAGCCGGAATTACACCAGCGCTTCCATTAGTTGGAGCAGTAACAACACGGCCTAATGATGCGTTTACTTCGTTCACGGCCAGTGCAAAACAACTTACCCATTTTAAAATCTGACGAAATTTAACTTCGGTTTTTCTAATTTCTTCCAGCCAGGATTGTGGATCTTTATAATTAGATAAACCAATTAGATTCTGATGCATATCAAAAGCTCTTCGGCGAACATTTAATCCGCCGGGAAGAATTCCTCCCGTATGGCAACCAATATACATACATTCTAACATCGTATTCCAGATGCGCATTAGTTCCGAATGAATTTCTTTTTCAGTACGCATCGATTTTTCGTTTTCATAAACAATCTCTGAGATCAATTTGTTTTCTGAAATCGTATAGTTTAAAAGCTCAACAGCATTTTGAATCGGGAAGGGGAAAGCACATTTAATCTCTTCTTTTATCTTGGCGTTGGTACGTTCTTCTTTAACAACAAAACCTCCTCCAATAGAATAAAAAGTAGATTCATATTCAGAATTATCCGTTTTATAGGCAGTGAATTTTAATCCGTTTGCATGAAAAGGAAGAAAGTCTTTATTGAAAACAATGTCCTGAAGAAAGTAAAACGGAATCGTAAACTGATTTCCTAAAATGATTTCATTGTTCGTTTCGATCGTTTTAATAATTCCGGCAATATTGTCTACCGGAATGTATTCAGGATCCTGTCCACTTAAACCAAGCATAACTGCCAGGTCTGTAGCATGACCTTTACCGGTTAATGAAAGTGAACCATATAAATCAACCCTGACTCTGGTAACTTGTTCTAAAACAGATTCGTTTTTTAACTCTTCTAAAAAACGTTCAGCAGCGCGCCACGGTCCCAAAGTATGTGAACTTGAAGGGCCAACGCCAATTTTAAGCATATCAAAAACAGAGATACATTCTTCCATTGTACAATTTTTATTAAGACAAAGATAATTGAATAATGCAATGATGTTTTAATTTCAATTATAAATCTTGCAGTTTTGTTAAAATAAATATTAAATATTAATAATTTGGCAAAGAAGTAAATTTAATTACTTAATATCGGGCTTTCATAAAAAGTTCGGGATTTTTTTAGGTATTTTTGTAAATAAGCTATTACTAGAAGAAACTGATCTTTTTAGTTTTTAATAATCGAAATAAACTGCAACTTTGGGTATTTTGTCTGAATGCTGAAAACGTCTTTCTTAGGACAATTAATATACCACACAGGAGCTAAAACCACATTATGATAGAATTTTTCAGAAATTTATTAGAAGAGTTTGAACTGCCACTTAGCAATCCAGTATTGATTTTTTCGTTAATACTTTTTATCATTTTATTATCGCCAATTTTACTGAAGAAAATTAATATTCCGGGAATTATCGGTTTGATTATTTCAGGTGTAATTATTGGACCTCACGGACTTAATATTTTGGCTAAAAATTCGGCTGTAGATCTGTTCTCAACAATTGGACTACTTTATATTATGTTTATTGCCGGTTTAGAACTCGATATGAATGAGTTTAAAGCCAACAAGAATAAGAGTTTACTATTCGGTTTTTTTACTTTTATTTTTCCGTTATCCATTGGTTTTCCGGTTTGTTTCTACCTTTTAAAATATGATTTTAACGCCAGTTTTTTAACGGCAAGTATGTTTGCGACGCATACCCTGGTGGCGTATCCAATTGTTAGTAAACTAGGAATTGCCAAAAATCAGGCTGTTGCTATTACGGTTGGAGGAACTATTTTGACAGATACTGCGGTTTTGATTATTCTTGCTGTTATTATGGGAAGTAGTCAGGGCAATCTGAATCAGGCTTTCTGGATAAAATTAGGAGTTTCATTGGCTATCTTCTCTGCCATTATGTTTTTAGTAATTCCAAGAGTTGCCAAATGGTTCTTTAAGAAATTGGAAAGTGAAAAACACGCCCATTATATTTTTGTACTTTCTGTAGTTTTCTTTGCGGCATTTTTAGCGCAGGTAGCAGGAGTAGAGCCTATTATTGGAGCATTCGTTGCGGGTTTGGCGTTGAATCCATTAATTCCGCAATCATCAGCCTTGATGAACAGAATTGAGTTTATTGGAAATTCGTTATTTATTCCCTTTTTCCTGATTTCAGTGGGAATGCTGGTAGATATCAGTGTGATTTTAAGTGGTCCGACAGCTTTAATTGTAGCCGGAACATTGAGTGTCGTTGCAATTTTTGGGAAATGGATTGCTGCATTTTTTACACAAATTGTTTTTAAATATACCAAAACCGAAAGACAGCTTATTTTTGGATTAAGTAGTGCACATGCTGCCGCTACTTTAGCCGTTATTTTAGTGGGATATAAAGCTGAAATTCTGGATGAAAATATCTTAAACGGAACTATTATTTTAATTTTAATTACGTGTATTGTTGCCTCTTTTGCTACAGAAAAAGCAGCAAAAAAAATTGCAATTTGCGAAGAAGAAGTTTCTCATGAAGATGCCCATAAAGATCAGATTTTAGACGAACATATTTTGATACCGTTGGCGAAAACTTCTGCAACATCAAGCTTGCTGGATTTTGCGCTTTTGATTAAAGATAAAAAATCATCAAATCCGGTTACTTTATTGACAATTGTTCCGAATAATGATCAGGCCGAAAAGAACATTTTAAGATACCGAAAAGCTGTTGATAAATTCGTAATTCAGGGTTCGGCATCTGAAGTAAAAATTAACACGATTGCCCGAATTGACCATAATCCTGCTAGTGGAATTGCAAGGACTTCAAAAGAAATTATGTCCGATATTGTGATTGTAGGCTGGCCGAGAAAAACAGGTTTCTTAGATAAAATTTTTGGTGAAAATGTAGATTCGATTATTAATAATGTAGATAAAAGTTTATTCATTTGTCGTTTCGAAAAAACCTTTATAGAAGAAAAAAGACTGGTTTTCATTTGCCCTCCTTTTTCTGAAAGAGGAGTTGGTTTTCATCTTTTGATGCAAAAAATCTCTCGCTTATCGCAGGAATTAAGTATTCCGATTGTAATTTATGCCGAATACAAAACACACCAATCTATTCAGCAAATTGCCAATTATTTGAAGCTGAACGCTAAATTAGGTTTCAAAAGTATTTTAGACTGGGATGATTTCGATGCTATCTCAGACGAAATAAAACCAACCGATTTGATTGTATTTAATTTATCCAGAAAAGGTTCTGTATCTTACCAATCGATCTTTGATAAATTACCTCAAAAATTCGAAAAATCATTCGATGAAAACAACTTGATTTTAGTCTATCCGCAAGACGATAACAAAGTAACTTCCATGGATGCTTATGAAGATTTTACCGCTACGCCATTAACAAAAGGTCTTGAAGCTATTGAGCAGATTGGTCGCGGTTTGGGGAATATTTTGAAGAAGGGGTAAGTTTAAAATTTTATGAGATATTCTAAAATATTATTTTTGGCAGCATTTCTTGTTTTGATTGGTTGTCAGAATAAAAATAAAAAATCTTCAGATTTAAATAAAAAATCAGCAAAAATTGAAACAAGCGAAAAATTTAATCAGTTTAATATACGTTTTCATTCCGATTCTATTTTTCAAATTTCAAGAATTGATTTTCCAATTGAAGGTTTGTCAGTTTCAGGTTTTGACAGGCACAAATGGACTAAAGAGAATTGGGAATTTATGATAATTCCTGTTTCAGAAAAAAATACAATTGATGAGTACGAACATAGTTTGATTAAAAATGATAGTCTGGTAATTGAAAGATTTTGGATTCCTGATAGTGGATTTGAAGTTGAAAGGCAATTCAAACTTATTAGAAACAAGTGGTTTTTAGTTTATTATAATGATATAAATTTATAAAACAGAATTTCAGGTATGAAGGCTCTAGAAAAGATAATATCAAAATATAGTTTTCCGAAAAGAGATGTATACGCAACTAGTAATGTAAATGATGTTGAATTGTATTCGAAGTTAAAACTTCCTGAGGATTACATTTTTTATCTCGAAAACTATCATGGAATCGATCAGTTTATTGGTGTTGAGTTTATAAATCTCTGGAGTTTAGAAGAAATTATTAAAACCAATATAAGCTATAATATTGTAGAAGAATTACAGCAGACGATCGGAATTGGATCAAATGGAAGTGGAGAATTTATTGGAATAACATTGGATCAAAACCAGAATGTGAAAATAATTCTTTCCCCTTTTATTGATTTGAATAGCAAATATCATATTGAAATCGGTACTTCTTTTACAGATTTTCTTGTTCGTTTGGATAATGGAATTGATTGGTTTTCTTAATTTTACTAAAAACTTCCTGAATTTTAAAGCTAAAAAAAAATGCAACATAAAGCTAAATCCATCCGACCATTCATAGGAGCTAAAGATTTTGAAATCTCCAGAAGTTTTTACCGGGATTTAGGATTTGAAGAAACGGTTTTAGATCCCAAATTTTCTGTTTTTAAAACCGATGAAATTGCTTTTTATCTTCAGGATTATTATGCTAAAGAATGGATAGAAAATACCATGATTTTCTTAGAAGTGGATGACGTCGATCGTTATTATCAAGGACTTTTGGCTTTAAATCTAACCGAAAAATACGGAGTGAAATTAACACCAACACGTCATTTAGATTGGGGAAGCGAATGTTTTTTACACGATCCTTCCGGTGTTTTATGGCATTTTGGAAAGTTTAAGTAAAAAGAAAAAAACTATAAATAGAAATCAGCCAGACTAATTGTTTTACTTTCCCGCTGATACCAATCATTATAGACTAATTCTAATTTAGTAACGGTAAATTCTCCAAAATTGCAATCTCGAAATTTTTCTGTAACGGCTATTAATTTCTCTGGATTTTCTAGTTTTTCCTGAAATCTCACAACGGTAGAATGTGCAGTTGCAATGGCATAACGGCTGTCGATACTCTGTTGTAAAGTTGATTTTTTGAAATTTTCGCGTAATGTATTTCTTAAATTATTCATAGATTCATCCGTTGGAAAACCCTGAATCATTATTGCCGAAGGTGAAGCTGTAATGCCTTTCAATTCAATTTTAATTTTATCTACATCAAGTAAACTTTTTTGAATGATTTCGATATATTCTTCAGTCTTAATTTTAGCCAAAGTAAAGCCTTCATAACAGGAAATAATCGACATTACCGTAATATGAATGTCTGAATTAGGATAGTAGTATTGTTTAGAATCAATTGCTCTCAGTTCGTTTAAAAACAACTGAATTTTAGCTTTGACTTCATCGTTTGGACGAATCAATAGTGTAATGCCGAATCGGGAATCCGATGCGTCATTAATCTGGTTATCAACTTTAGAATTTCCTTCTAAAATAGCTTTTGAAGATTTTGTATAAAGTTGACTATAATGTTCTTGTAAATTCATTGCTTTTATTTCTTTTTCGCTTTCTCCAGATTCTGTTTCACTCTGAATTTTACAATTTTTGTAATTAAATCAAATGGCATTGGTTTGTTCAAAGGAAATTGTACAGAACCTTTTCCGGATTTATATTGAGAAAGTTCTGCTGCAAAAGCTTCGTGACCACTGGGTAAAGCATACAAACCAATATGGTTTTTAAAAGCGGCAAAGTAAACTACAATTCCGTTTTGCTCAAAAGCCGGCATAGCATAACTGATTTTTTCTTTGGCATCTGGTGCAGCTTGCTGAATCGTTGCCCTGACTTTCTCCAAAATTTCCTGAACGTCATTTGGAAAAGCGCCAATGTATTCCTCAATATTTGCTGGTTTTTTTGTTTCCATTGTTGTTAGTTTTTTTTTGTTTCAGGTTTCAGGTTTCAGGTTGAAACGAACTTGAAACCTGAAACCTGAAACTTTTTTTACGCAAGTCCCTTCGGAAACCTGTCCAAAACTAAATTCAATAAAATATGATGTTCTAAATAGGCTTTTGCACCCGCCAAAACCAAGGTAAAACCTTCAGTTGAATTGCGAACCTGATCAATTATTTTATCTGAATCTCCTTTAAACCCAGAATTGGTGATGCTCACAAAGGTTTCATTTTCGTTTAATGGAGTAAAAACCCATTCCACCAAAGTGCTTTCTTCCGGGCCTCCCCATTCGATTACAATTTTTTTATTTTCCTGTAAAACATGAGTGGTGACCGTTAAGGAAAAACCATACATTTCCCAGGTCCATTCCGTTTTTTTATCTTGTTTTAATTTGCCTGAGCCTTTTGTAAACCAAAATTTACTTGTGATTTCCGGATCAGTAAAAGCCTGAAAAACTTCTGAAACAGGTTTTCTAATAAGCATTTCGGCTTTCGCGTATTTATTATTTTCTGTTTTCATCTTTAATTGTGAATTGTGAATTGTGAATTGTGAAACTTAAAACTTAAAACTTGAAACTTGAAACTTGAAACTTGAAACTTGAAATAATTTTTTTCGGGTAACTAATTTAAGAATAATACTTTACACTTCATCCTTATCAATCCATTTTCCAACTGAAGGTGGCGTATAATTTCTCATTTGATGTAATAAATCGGGAATAGTATCACTAACCAAAAGCATTTTTTGATTTGCTTCTTTTAGTAAACCTTTTTTAGTCATGTTTTCAGTTAATTTGATTAAAGAATCATAAAAACCATTGATGTTTAGAATCGCGATTGGCTTTTTATGAAGTCCCAATTGTGCCCAGGTTAACATCTCAAAAAGTTCTTCCAATGTTCCAAAACCACCCGGAAGCGCAATTACACCATCACATAAATCATTCATTTTGGTTTTGCGTTCGTGCATGCTTTCGACCAAAATCAATTCGGTTAAACCGAGATGCGCAATTTCTTTTGATCTTAAAAAGTTGGGTAAAACGCCAATAGCTTTTCCGCCATTATTTAAAACACCATCTGCGACAGCGCCCATCAAACCTACATTTGCGCCGCCGTAAACCAGTTGTATGTTTTCTTTGGCAAATGTTTGACCAAGTAAAATCGCTTGTTCTGTATAAATTGCTTCGGTTCCAGAACTTGAACCGCAGAAGACAGTAATTCTTTTCATTAGTTTTTTTTATGTGAAATGTGAAATGCAAAAAGTAAAGTATCAAAGTTTTTTGATCTTCATCTTAAGAATCTCTCATTTCTTTTTCAATTCATATTCAAAATACGGCACGTCAACACCATTTATAGTAAATATCACATCATTTATTTTTTCTGCTCCAAGCTTCAAAACGGCTTTTTGCGAACGAAAATTTTCTGATCCGATATGAAAAAGCACTGAATTAACATGCTGAAAAGCATAATCTATCAATAATTTTTTATTTGATTTATTATATGGCCCTCCCCAATATTTTCTTGTAATAAAAGTGTAGCCAATTCCAACGCTCGATTTTTCGGGATTGTAATCGTAGAAGCTAGTTGTTCCCATAACTTCGCTGGTTTGTTTATCGAGAATTAAAAAACCTCCTTTTTTATTAATTATAATGTCAAAATAAGTTTTAAAACCTTCTTTTGTGTATCGGTCTTTTGAGGGATTCTGTTCCCAAATCAGGGGGTCAGAAGCTGCTTTAAACAACACTGCAAAATGTTTTTCTTCTAACGGAATTAACTTTGTGATTTCGTTTTCTAAGAAATCGGGTTGTAAATTGAAATTTGTAGTTATCATTTTTGAAGTTTTAAATTTGTATTTGATTACTGGCATTTATCAAGTATGTCATTTCGACGAAGGAGAAATCCCCGCAAGTAGCTCTGCAAAGATTGTCCGCCTTTCTGTGTGGAGTTACTTGCGGGGATTCCTCGTGCCTCGGAATGACAAAAAATAATAAATACTATAATTCTGGCGCAATTTGGTTATATCCTTTTAACCTGAACACAAGAAACGTTTTCCATTTTAATCTCGTTTCCAATTTTCCTTAGCAAACCTGTTTTTTCGTTTCTTTTAAAAACGACAACATTTCCAGTTAATACATTACTGGCAACAAGAAATTTTCCACTTTCATCCAAAGCAAAAATTCGTGGATGTTTTCCTAAAGTCGATTGATAACCAATGTTTTTCAGAATACCATTTTCGTCAATAGAAAAAATGGCAATGTTGTTTTCTTTGCCCCGGTTTGTAGCGTACAAAAACCTTCCATCGGGCGAAATATGAATGTCAGAACTTTCAAAACCTTCTGTGATTTTATCAGGATGTGTGTTAATGCGCTGAATCTTTTTTAATGTTCCGTCGTTGTATTGGTAAACACTAATCGCGCCCGCCATTTCTTCAATACAATAACCAAACTTCTGATTTGGATGAAAAGTGAAATGCCTTGGCCCGGCCTCTAAATCTGTTTTGGTAAACGGATTTTTTGTTTCCACCAATGGCTGTTTTTGCGTTTCATCAAATTTATAACAACGTATTTTATCGGCACCTAAATCAGGTAAAAAAAGATAATCATTTTGAGGCGAAAAGACAGCCGAATGCACATGCGATCTGGTTTGTCTTTCTTTATGAACGCTTCCATCTGAATATTGAAAATTCTGCGCAAGCGAATCTATTTTTCCGTTTTTTAAAAGAGGATGAACGGAAACACTTCCTTCTGTATAATTAGCATTCACCAACCATTTTCCGCTTTTGTGAACCGAAACATAAACCGGGTTTTCGCCCCCGCTTTTTTGTTTGTTTAAAAAAGTCAGGGTTTTGTTTTCAGGATTAAATTCAAAACTGCTAACATTTCCGTCATTTGGTGTTTTGGTTTCCGTGCAGGCATACACATATTTTCCGTTGGGAGAAACGGTTAAATAGGACGGATTTATAACATTTTTTGCCGAAGTCACCTTCGTTAGTTTTCCTTTTAAGGTATCTAACTGATATATCTGAATTGATTCGGCATTCTTATCTTTGTTATAACTTCCCAAAAAGACATACGTATTCTGAGAGAATATATTTAAAGTTACCAGAAAGGCAATGGCTACAAGGTTGATTTTTAGTTTCAAGGTTTTTTTAGTTTCAGGTTTCAAGTTTCAGGTTTCAGGTTGGATCAAAAATCTATTTTCTATTTTCTATATTCTATTCTCTATATTCTATATTCTATTCTCTATATTCTATTCCCTATTTTCTAAAACTATCTAACTCCTTTCCACCATTGTTGAAACACTTGATTTTCGTTTTTCAACTCCACTAATTCTCCAATCTTTGGTGTAATCAACGGAATAGGATTTTCTGAATTAGCATTCAATTCGGTTACTTTAATCAAAGGTTCATCCCAGGAATGCAGCGCTAAAGGAAATTTTGAATTATGTACCGGAAATACTCTTTTTGCTTTTAAGTCTTTCATCGCTTTTATTACATCTTCCGGTAAATTGTGGATGTATTTCCAGGCCGGATTGTATTGGCCATTATCGATAAGCGCAATATCAAAAGGGCCATATTTATTACCAATTGTTTCATAGTGAGAATCATAACCACTATCTCCGCCCAAATACATTTTGAAATCTTTGGTTTCTAAAATAAAAGAAGTCCAAAGTGTATTACAGCGTTTGATACTTCTGCCAGAAAAATGTCGTGACGGAGCCGTATAAAGTGTCAAATTCTGATCTAATTCTATTTTTTCATGCCAGTCTTTTTCGATACTATTTTCTTTCGAAAAGCCCCAAAATTCAAAATGTGAACCAACGCCAAGTGCCGTAATTACTTTTTTTATTTTTGGTTTCAGTTCCATAATGGTTTTATAATCTAAATGATCATAATGATCGTGTGTGATCAGCAAATAATCAATTTCCGGAATATCATCATAGGTATAAATATCAGTTCCTTTAAAGGCCTTTGTAGTGCCATAAATAGGAGAAGCGTTGCCGCTGAAAACAGGGTCAATTAAAAAACGTTTGCCTTCAAGCTGAATGAAATAGGAGGAATGTCCAAACCAGATTAAAACATCCTGATTTAAAGGCAATTCTTTTAAATTGGTTTTTACTGAAGGAATAAGATCGGTTGGTATTTTTCGGTCAACCTTTTTAAAGAAAAAATCTTTTAAAACGTCATAATAGCCATAACCTTCTGCAAGTTCCGGAGTAAAACTTTCATTTTCAAATTTTCCATTTTTGTATTGAGGTGATTTTTGTATTAATGCGAGTCTTTCGCCAGAAGGTTGTTTTCCATATCTTGGATGAAATAAAAAATACAATAGGAAGGCTAGTAAAAGTAATATTAGGGTTAGGATCATTTTTTTTTATTTAGAAGGATATAATTTATTCAAATTTTCAACAGAAAGCGAAACCATTTTTTTGAGTATTTCAATATCAATATCAGCTAGTTTTTTGACATAGATACAGCCTTTTGAAGGTTTAAATTTTCCGAATTTCGGAAGTAAATCCGCTCTGTTTTCAGCAGTCAGATGAAGATATAATGATATAGCACCTTTTCTTGGCGAAAAACCTGCAAGTGTCGAATCACCCTCGTGTCCACTGGCATATTTGTAATGATAGCTTCCGAAACCAATAATGCTTGGTCCCCACATTTTAGGTTCAAAACCAGTTACTTTCTGCATTATTTTAATAAGCTCAAAAGAGTCATTTCTTTTTGTTTCATCGTCTACAAAAGTGTTGATAAAATCTAAAACACTGGTTTCTGTTTCTGTCGTTTTATTTTTTGCCATGATTTATTTTTTTGAATGAAGTAAATCGCTTTTAAAAAGAATGTTTCTGATTTTAATTTCCGTGGCATAAAATAAATCCATATCAGCATTAGATTGATTTTCCAATACAATCATACTTAAATCGCTTTTTGGAATATATAGATTAACCGAAGAAAAGCCATCTCCTAAACCGGTATGCCCAACATATTTTATAACATCTTTTTCAATAATTCTGATGCCTAAACCATAACCTTCTTTTTCTCTTCCAAAAAAGCCGTGTTGTGCTGTTATATCGTATTGAAACATTAACTGGTAGCTTTCTGGTTTTAGCAGTTTTCCTTTATGTAAATTTTGATTCCAAATTGCCAGATCACCAACAGTTGAAATAACACCATTTGACGCGATGCTTTCTGTCGTAATCATTGTTTTTTCTACTGGTTCGAAAACATTATTCGTATTAACATAACCGGAAACAACATCTTTCATTTTATCTTTAGAATAGCAAAAAGTATTTTTCATTTTTAATTCTTTAAAAAACGCATTCGCTATTTCTGAGTAACTTTTTTTAGAAGTAACTTCAATTATTTTTCCCAATAAACTATAGCCTAAATTTCCGTACTTAAATTCGGTTCCCGGTTTAAATAAAAGCGGTTTTTCTACGTCAACTATTCCATGCGTGTGATTTAATAATTGATGAACGGTCACAGAATCTGTCCAGCTTTGTTTCAGTTCCGGTAAATATTTTTTGATTGGCGCCTGCAAATCAATTAAACCCTTTTCGACTTCTTTCAAAATTAAAACAGCTGTAATCTGTCTTGTATTCGACATAATTTCAAACTGGCTGTCAAATTGTAAAGGTTTTTTAGTTTCAAAATTTTCAAAGCCATAAGCTCTGTTGTATAACGTTTTTCCGTTTTGAGCAATCAGAATTACACCATTAAATTTAGGATCGGCAACTTTAATTAAACTGTCGATACTGGCGGCATAATTGCCTTTTTTTTGCGCAAATGAATTACAGTTTGAAAATAGAAAAATGATAGAAAGAAGGGAATAGAATCTGGTAATGGCGTTCATTAAGAGGTTTTAGGTTTTTTAGTTTTTTTGTTTCAGGTTTCAGGTTTCAGGTTTTCAGTCTCAGTCTCAGTCTCAGTGACAGTTTTCAGTAACAGTTTTCAGTAACAGTTTTCAGTCTCAAATTTTAGTCTCTGTTTTCAACTGCAAACTGCGACTGCAAACTGCGACTGTTTAACTCCGACTGTAAACTTTTTTAAAAAACTCCGTTTTCGTTAACGGTTACTTTTGGAATCGGTTGTCCTAAATCCCAAAGTTCTACTATTTTGTCTGCTTCAAATCTAAAAATATGCACGACTGCCGTACCTAAATCAGTTGAATTTTGTTTAACACAGGAGTGTACTGCCACCAAATCGCCATCTCTTAAGGCATGATGAATTTTAAAAGTCTTATTCGGATTTTTTCTTGAAGACTCTTCCATGGCTATCATTAAAGTATTGGCATCGCCTTTAAAATACGCATTATGGTGCTTAAAATTCTCGCCTATATAAAGCCGGAAAGCTTCGTGTGAATGCCCATTTGCAGCGAGTTTTAAAAATTCCTGGGCAATATATTTCTTAGTCATGACTCTAAAATTAAAAACAAACTAAGTTATGAAATTTAGAAGTAGGTTTTCAAGGAAATAAAGCGTGAATTGGAAGTTTTTTTACAGGTTTTCTGATTTGATTTGAGAAAGATCAAGACCTAATTTTTCGAATTCTTTTTGACCTGATTCGGTAATATAAAAATGTTTATCAGAAAGCTTTTTTTTGGCAATCCAGCCCTTATCTGCAAAAAATTCTGCAAGCAATTGACCGAGTTTTCCACCAATATGTTCGTAACACATTTTTGCAGGTTTTATTTTGGTGGATTTTTCCATTATGATGTCAATTAAAAGACTGTCTAAATTCTAAAGGCGAAATATTGGTCTTGGTTTTGAATAACTTACTGAAGGATTGCTGATGCTCAAAACCCAATTCAAAAGCAATTTCACTAATCGATAAATCTGTAGTCGAAAGTTTTTCTTTTGCCTTTTCAATCAATTTATTGTGAATATGCTGTTGTGTGCTTTGTCCTGTATGGAGTTTTAATAATCCACTTAAATAATTGGGCGAAACATTTAGATTTTCTGCAATATAATGTACGGTTGGTAATCCTTTTTTTACCAGAGAAGCATCAGTAAAATAATCTTCCAATAGTTTTTCTAAACGTTCCAAAATCTGATGGTTACTTATTTTTCTGGTAATAAATTGTCGGTTATAAAAACGTTCGGCATAGGTCAGAAACAATTCAATTTGTGCAATAATAACGTCCTGACTGAATTTGTCAATATTAGACTGATATTCCTGGCGAATATTTTTGATAATACCAATAAGCATATTTTCTTCCTTATCTGAAAGATGCAGCGCTTCGTGAACGGCGTAACCAAAGTATTCGTATTGTTTGATTTTCTTGGCAAGTGGTGTATTCCACAAAAAATCAGGATGGATCAGTAATGACCATCCTGTATGTTGTAATTCGGCATTGCCTTCTATAGAAAATACCTGTCCTGGCGATATAAACATCAAAACACCTTCGTTAAAATCATATTCCTGCTGACCATATTTCATTTTGGCATTGGAATTTCTTTTTAGCGCAATCGAATAAAAATCAAGCATCAGACTCTTAGGTTCGTCTTCATTAAGATATTTAAGATCTTCAAAATTATAGACGCTAACCAGAGGGTGTTCCGGTTTAGGCAAATCTCTAAATTGATGAAATTCGCTTATCGTTTTAATACGGAGAGGTTGCTGATTTGCCATAGTACAAGTTACTTAATTTTGATTATAAATCGCAGCAAATTCTTTGGCGTAATCTGTCAGTTTCATTTTTCCCATTACAGCAGGTCGGTTATTGTAATAATCTTCACCCAATTGACCATTGTAAAGTCCGGCGTACATTTCGACCAAACCCTGAGCAATTTTTGGCTGCATTCCAATCGAAACCAAACCATTTAAAGTTTCTTCATCACTGATTAATTTCCATTCCAAATCGGGTTTTCCAATAGCTTCTCCTAAAATACGAGCCGTTTCATCACCTGTAACTTCTTCGCTTGCAACATAACGAACTTTTTTCCCGTCAGGCGGAGTTGTTAATTCTTCAGAAATAGCTTCAGCAATATCGTTTGGAGAAACCCACGGTATCATTTGATCTGCGCCATAATTTGCAGCAATAATCCCCGCATTTTTTATCATCGGAATGTAAGCCAGTAAATTGTAATAAAAAGAAGTTGGACGCATAAACGTAATCGACACATCCTGAAGTTGCTTTAAAACGGCTTCAATTTCATTATAACGCTGAATAATCCCGGAATTTTCTTTTAAATGCGCCCCAATGCTGCTCAAAAATACCACACGTTTTATGCCTGATTTTGAAATCGCTTCAGCATAATTATTTCCAATTTTACGTGTAAAAGCATCGAGATCAAGATTTGGATCGAAATAATTCGCACGCGGAATCATGCAATAAACGGTATCTGCACCTGTAAAAGTTGTGGTTAAAAACGTTACATCTTCAACAGATCCAATGGCTGCTTTGGCACCTAAAGCTTCAATCGAAGTTTGTTTTTCGGCATCGCTGGTAATTACCGTAATGTCGTGTCCTTTTTGCACTAACGCTGTGGCTAGTGGCTTGCTAATGTTCCCTAAAGAACCTGTAATTATAATTTTCATCGTATTAATTTTTTGATGTTACAAAGTTGCGCAACATCAAAAGGAGAATTGTAGCCAAATCTACTATTCTCTTAGCCAAAAAAAAGGAGAATTACTTCGCGCTCAGTTGCTTTTCGTTTTCTGTTTGCGGTTTGTCTTTGCCGTTTGGCTGGCCTTTTCCGGTCGTAATTAGTTTTTTTAAACTGTTCTGAATGTAATTGGTCCAGGAATCCCTGCAAATATCATAACATTCATCATCAGGAACTAAACCAACATGTGTAAATCGAAGTGCTGTTTTTCCGTCTTTTTCCGAAATCTCAAAAGTAGGTTTTGTACCTGTCCACTCCGTTTCGTCTTGTGTGAATTTGAAGTAATTTTTCTCCACCAGCCAAACAATTTTCTGATTCGGAATCACCTCAATCAATTTGACTTTGCAGCGATGCACATCTTCATAATGATAATCAAATTCGTCGTTCAATTGGGCTGTATGGCCTTCAATTTGTTCAGACCACCATCCGCGAACATTTGTAACGGCATTAAAAACTTCTTCCGGAGATTGGTCAACTATAAGGGTCGTGGTAAAATCTTGCGCACTCATCGTATATCGTTTTTAGAAAGTTAGATAACAAATTTACGATCTAAAAATCAATATGTTAGGGTATTTGTGAGACAATTATAAGGGGTGAATCAGACAAGTTAGAATTTTAGATTTTTGGAATTTGGAATTTAAATTTTGGAATTTAATTTTCAGGAGCAGAAGAGTCATTTTCATAAGAATGACCTGTCCCGCTGTCCACTATATTCCCAATTAACAAAAACTACGGCTAAAAAGCCTTGTTTTTCTAAATCGGGAGATGCCGTTCCCATCGGGGCTAGATTAGAGGTTTAGTTTTAAAAGAAATGAAAACTTTCTACTCTCTCATAATATCCATTCTGGTTATTTTTTGATCTTGTATTTCAAAAATAACGACTTGTTCTTTTTTCTCATTAATTCCATTTCGTCCATAAACATATTCATGAACGATTGCTTTATTAGTAAAGTAAATGGTTTTTATAAAATCGGCATTCAAATCCGGCGATTGCTCGAATAGTTTCACAAACATTTCCTCACATTCTTTTTTACCATTAATTACTAATTCATGATCTGAAAAAGTATAAATCTTTGTATCCTTGGTATATAAAGACATCATGTTTACAATATCCTTGTTATTGAATGCAGACATTTGTCTGTCAACGATTTCTTCTATTGTCATTTTAGTTTAGTTGAATTAATGTTTTCGAACCTTGCGGTTAAGTTATGTTTTATTGCGTTTAGTTCCTCTCAGCAGTCCAATCAATAAATTAATAATAAAAATTGGCATCCCCATAAAAGTTATAATTAACGATTCTAAAACTAAAGTTATATTTATAACTTGATCTTTATAATTGAGTAAAGGAAAATTAGGGTCAATTACAAACAATTTATCATCGAGAAAAATAATTAACCAATAGCTTATAAAACTTCCAATCAAAATAGTAGAATGAATTATAGTTAAAGGTTTTATAAGCTGCTTTTGAGGCAGTTTTTCAAATAGCAAATATAGTAGTCCCGTCAAAAAGTAAGTAGTAAACAAAACTAATGTACAATCATAATTGGATATTACTAAATAAGTTGAGTGAATATTAATATCTAAACCTGAATTTGGATCATTACTTCGATGCATTCCTATCAATAAAATAAGTATAGAAACAATTAAAAATAAGTGGTGGGCTTTTATTTTTTTAAGAATCATAAGTTATTTAAATTGTAAGAAATTGTAGGTAAATACGAAAATAACAATTTTATATTCACTGCAACAATAAGTACAAAACTTATTTAAGTAAAGTAAAAAACAAATCAGCTTAAATCTGCAAAATCTGCGTGCAACTTAATCGCAATATTTACGAATACGATCAACAACTTCTTCAATCTCAAGAAAATGCCTGCCCATTACTTTTTCTAATTCCAACGTTCCTCCCAAAATCAACATTTCTTTATTTTCAAATCGTTTTCCAAGACGGTCTTCGAGCATAATAGTTTCCATGCTTTGTGCCATATTAATTTCTTCTAAAAACGCGTTTGGATGCCCAGCTGTGCAAATCACAAGACCAAAGGGAACGGTTTTCATTTTTTGAGAAGTTTCATTCTGTCCGTAAGCATATCCAACAGAATAAACCCGATCAAACCAGCCTTTGAGTTTCGCCGGACAATCGCTCCACCAAACCGGATAAAGAAAAATAATGCAATCTGCTTTTTCAATTTTTGCATGTTCATCTAATACGTCATTAGAAATAGGAAGTTCCGTTTTTGCAAAACCTTCTCTTTCATACTCTTGTTCCGACATATCGCTCTGAAAATTCATGCCGTATAAATCGGATAGTTCAAGATTCCAGTTTTGATTTGAAATTTGAGATTTTAAATGTTCCAAAACCTGAAAAGTATAAGACTTTTTACTCGGATGACTGTAAACGATTAAGATATTCATAATTTATATTTTGAAATTAAGGCTTATGAAATTGTCTTTTATAAAACGAAAATACAAATTAAAACAAGATTAAAGATAACTATGCTAAAAATCAAATTCTGAATAAATAATGCAATGTTTTACTTAAAAGAGTATTATTTATTTCGATTTGTAGGTCGTTGTAAAGTTAATTCTTATTTTTAACCATCTACAAATTCAATTCACTTATGAAGAAAACATTTTGCGCCGCAGTATTGCTGTTTATTACTTCTTTTTCTGTTTTTGCACAATTAAAAACACCATCAGAATTTATCCCGAATTACGGAAAACAAATCAGTTACTATCATCAGGTAGAAGATTATTTTACCTATCTGACTGAACAATCTCAGTTTATTAAAAAACAGAAATACGGTGCAACAAACGAACAGCGCGACCTGAATGTCTATTATATTTCGACTCCGGAAAACCTCGCGAATCTGGAGCAAATCAGAAATAATAATTTAGCTGCAATTGGTTTGTCCGGAAATAAAAGCGCCACAGTCGATGATAAAATCATTGTCTGGTTGAGTTTCAATGTTCACGGAAATGAATTTGCCGGAACCGAAAGCGCTTTAACAGTGGCCTACGAACTTTTGAATCCGTCAAACGAAGCCACTAAACAATGGCTAAAAAATACTATTGTAATTTTAGATCCCTGCATCAATCCTGATGGCTATTCGAGATACGGAAACTGGCTTAGAGAAGTCACAGGCAAGAAAAACCACCCCGGTTTATACGACAGAGAACATATGGAAGTCTGGCCAGGCGGACGCTACAATCATTATCTTTTCGATTTAAACAGAGATTGGGCATGGCAAACACAAGTCGAATCACAGCAGCGCATTAAATTATACAATCAATGGATGCCGCAAGTACATACAGATGTGCACGAAATGAGTTATAATTCACCTTACTTTTTCCCTCCGGCAGCAGAACCTTTGCATGAATTTATAGAACAATACCAAAAAGATTTTTATAATGTTTTAGGGAAAAATATTTCGCAAAAATTCGACAAGCAAAACTGGATGTACAATACCAGAGAACGTTTCGATTTGTTTTATCCAAGTTATGGTGACACGTATCCAACGTATAATGGATCAGTCGGACTAACATTGGAACAGGGCGGAATAGGAGCAGGCCGTGAAATAACAATGGAAAACGGAGCGAATGTAACAATTAAAGATCGTTTAACACATCATGCAACGGCGGTGTTGACAGTGGTAGAAAGTGCCGCTTCACAAAAAGATGTACTCTTAAAAGGTTTTAGGGATTTTCATAGCAATGCACGTATAAAGGCAAAAGGCGTTTACAATACTTATGTTTTAAAAGCAAATCCAAAACTGGATCAATTAGCAGAAATGCTAAAGAAGAATGATATTGAATTCAGCTATGCAGACGGTTCAGGAAATGCATCCGGGTTTCATTATCAAAATAAGAAAAACGAAAGTTTTAAAATTGAACCAAACGATTTAATCATTAAAGCCGATCAGCCAAGATCAGTTCTGACACAGGTTTTATTTGAACCCAATCAAAAATTAAACGATAGTTTATCCTACGATATTACTGCTTGGGATTTACCCTTGGCATACGGAGTTGAAGCTTATGCTGTCAAAAACAATCTTTCGGTAAAAACAAAAGCTAAAATAGAAACAGCAGCAAAGACAGTCCCGGCCAGTGTGTATGCATTTTATGTGCCTTGGAATAACAGAAGTTCAGCACAGGTAATTTCACTATTACACCAAGGCGGAATTAAAGTACGTTCTGCTATGAAAAAAGCGGTTTTCGGAAGCATTACTGTCGAACCGGGCGGACTAATTATCAGCCGCGCCGACAATCCTAAAATAGCCGATTTCGAGAAAACAGTTTCTGATATTATTAAAATCAAAAGCGATTATAGTTTTATCACAACCGGATTTTCTACCAATTCTAAAGACATAGGCGGAGAGAATTTTGTGCTGCTAAAAGCGCCTAAAATCCTGATGTTATCAGGCAAAGGAATTGTTTCAACCGAATTTGGTGCCACCTGGTATTATCTCGACGAAACAATAAGTTATCCGGTTAGTATTGTCGAAACCAGTAATTTTAATAGAGTAAAATTATACAATTACAATACTTTAATTCTATGCGACGGTTCTTATGATTTCTCAGACGATCAGAAAAAACAAATAGACGAATGGATTAAAAATGGCGGAAAAGTAATTGCCATGAGCAGTGCGATTTCGTTATTTCAGGATCGTGAAGGTTATGCCTTGAGTTTGTTTGCGAGTAAAGAAGACAAAGAAAAATCAGAGAAAGAAGAGAAAGAAATCGAACTTAAAAAACGCTTTTTAGATTTCGAAGGATCGGAGCGAAGAGAGATCTCAGGTTCGATTCCGGGCGCCATCATCGAGAATAAACTGGATAAAACGTACCCAATGGCTTTCGGTTTAGGAAACACCTACTTTAGTCTTAAAACCAACGAAAGGTCGTATTCGCTTTTAAAAAGCGCCATCAATGTGGCGTATGTTCCAAAAGGCTATATCAGTTATGGTTTTGTTGGCAACAATATCAAGAAGAAACTCAACGAAACCGTAAGTTTTGCCGTAGATAAAAGAGGCGATGGTTCCGTAATTTATATGATGGATAATCCGCTTTTCAGAGGTTTCTGGGAAAACGGAATCCTCTTATTCAGTAATGCACTGTTTTTAGTCAATTAATAAAAATGCTCTTCTAGAATTATTCAGAAGAGCATTTTTTTATTTTGAAGCAGACTTGTTCGTTTTCATAAGAACCTTCAGTCCCGCTGTCCGCTGTATCTTTTATGGCCTCGTTAAAAAGACGAGGCCATAAAAGGATGCCGCTCCCATCGGGGCTAAGCCAGAACTTTTAGTTTTCATAAGAAACCAAAAAAAGAAATGTAGTAATTTATTGTCGCACAAAATACAAATTAGCACCATCAACGTAAGATAGCCCCAAAATCATTTCTCCTTTATCAGAAATTTCATAAGTCATTTTTGAGCCACCATCTATAATAACTAATGGGCCTTTTTCTTCTGCAGCCGAAGGAGCTCCAGATAGATAGTCAACTTTATATTCGTATTTGAGTGTTTCTTTTTCTCCATTTTCGCTGATGGTCAAAGTATTCCTTGCATCAAAGGTGTAAATAATGTTTTTATCTGAATAATCAGTGATGGATGCCCAAGGAAGTGGATGTTCAGCATTCGGAAATTGTAAACTCGTAGCTTTTACTAATTTCCAGGTTCCAACAACGGGGTTTGCTTTGTCATCATCATCAGTACAGTTTGTAAAAACAAGAAGAATTAAAAGAATCGGAATTATTCTTTTCATGATACTGTTTTGATTTAGTTTTGAAAACTTATTTTGCACGAACATAGACAGACCCAAAACAGTCATTACATTCCTCATTTAGATGTAGTTTATCGCCTATAATTTCAAAAGATATTGCTCCAAAATCTTTAATAGGATTATCACTTACAAGCATTGGTTTTTCACCGCCAAAAATAGATTTTTGAGTTTTGATGATAAACGTAAGATCCGCAGACAATGTTCCATTACTATATTTCTTAAAAGAATTACCTGAAAATTCAATATAAACCACCTGATTGGAAGATTCGGGCGTGCTGGTTGTTCCGGCAAATCCGCCAGTAGATTGAACCCAATTCCACTTGCCATCTAATGATTTGTTTTTAGAAACGCTGGAATTTTTGCTACTGCAGGAGGTTAGGATTATAAAAACAAAAAATAGTAAAGCGTTTTTCATTGGTCATTAATTATATATCTATTTAATAGATGTAAATTTTGTTAAATGGTTGCGTTACTTGTTTTTGTTTTATTAAATAATTACTTTTTAGTGGTATTGTTTCACTTCAGGTAAAAGCATTTTTCTACCTTCCAAAATCATTCTGATACCATAAGAAATGGTTGCAAGAGCGCATCCCAAACTTACAATCACATTTGCAAAGCTCGGAGCTGTGATTTTTTGTGTTATTAAATAAACGCCGATAATGGCAAACAAACAGGTCCATGTTCCCATATAAAGATCAAAAGTGCGTTTGAATATTTTTCCGAGTGGAAAAAAATGTAACCCAACAATCAAAACAAAAAAAGAAATAAACAATTCGTCGTGATTGATATTCATCAAAATATTTTTGGCAATCAAAATTCCAAGCCCTTCCAGACCGAAAACGATTAAAAACCATTTTTCATTCTTTTTTCTTCATCAGTTTTTTCAACGTTACTTTCTGGTAGATTTTTTTGAGCTTTTGTAAATTTCAAATAAAAGTATAAAAAGCTCGAAATGACTAATCCTAAAAGGATACCTACAAGACGTTGGTCTTTATTTTCAAGATAATATTCGGTAATAAAAGCCCAAATAGAGGTGTTTATAATCATAAAAAATAAACCTCCAATTGGTTTATCGATGTCTTGTTTTGTTGGGATATTCATTTGAAGAAAAGTTATATTTATTTTAAAAGATATTTTTGAAAAACGCTGGTTCTGATTTTATTTCCTCAATGGATAAAGTCGCCGGAGTCGGGTCGTTTTCCTTGATTCTCATCTTGCATATTTTTTCAATTTCATATACATTTTCAATTGCTGCAATGTAAATAACATCCGGAATAAATTTATCCGATTCGTTTTTTCTGCTTTGCAGTTTTCCTGTTCTTAATTCATATTCTAAATCGCCAAAATTGTTTTTAGCATTTATTTTTACATTCCCGGAAAACTGTTCCCAATCTGTAATGGTAGATTTTCCATTTCGATACTGAATCATTCGGGTTTGCGTTCCAACAAAATAACCTCCTTTTTGAAAGAACATATAAAAGGCAGAAATCATAAGTCCTATTCCAACAATTACAAATAGGCCTATAATCATGCCCGGTACTACCAACTCGCTTAAATCATCCCAACTTGCCGTTACCGGAACATCGTTGGATGTAAAATGAACTTCTTCATTTTTTAATAAGGGACCAAAGAAAGCGACAACAAAAATACTGACAAATGCACAATAAGCTATGCCGAAAATTAGACGGCCAAATGCTTTACTAAGAGGGTAATTTCGTTTTGCTTTTACAGAAAAATCGATTCTTTCATTTTCAATTAGTTTTTTTAGGTCGATTGGTAATTCGGTTACATTCATTTTTTTTGATTGGGTTATTGATTAGTTTTTTCAAGCTATAAAAGCCAAAATAAATGTATTTTTAATAATAAAAAAATACCTTAATTGGTTGTTGATATATGTTTTGATTAAGTTTATTTTTACTTTTATTTTAGATCAAGTTTTATTTGCAAAAATTATTTATATAATTTCTTACTTCAAATTTTGTATTATTTCCAACAAGATGAAAAATTTCACAAGCTTCCACTTGATTTCCACTTGCTAGGTATGAAATTCCTAATTTCACATAAGCGTTTTCAATTGTTGTTTTGAATCTATTGTTTTTAATTTCAAGTTTCCTTATTTTATTGTAAGTAGTTATGGCATTTTCAAAATTATTATTGCTGTAATATTTGTTACCAAGATCTATGAGCTCCAATAATTCTTTTTCTTTTGGATCAGTTAAGTCTTCAAAGAATTTCAAATTGTTAACTTCTTTTGTAATTAATAGGTCGTATTTAGTATTATTTCTCAGAAATTTTTCTGCTTTTTTAAGTGCATTAATGTAGTCATTATCATATCCTTTTGAAATTGAGTGCAAAACCTTTATATCCCTTAATGTATTATTTTTTGATAAAATAAATTCAACTTGAAAATATAAATTAGGTAAACTTTTTGCTTGTCTATCCGGCTTATTTGAACTTATAAAATCATCAAGTCTTTCTTCCTTTTGAAAATCATAATCGGCAAGTTCATTTGCGACAAGAATGGTATCGTTATCCCTTACATTTTTTTGTAATGTAAATTCAGGGTACTTAGCAATAAAATCATCAGTTTTTAAAAAGTAACTTATTTTATTATCATTTGGTTCTTGAATTTTTAAGTAATTATTTTCTAAAGTATAATTTATAATTCTATAATCATTTTTTATTTGCTTTGTGCTGTAGTTAGCTTTAAAGTATTGATCATTAATTTTTAAAGAATTTGGTGATATAAAATATTTTAATTCAATTGAATATTGACCATTATTTATTTCTAAATCAGTTCCATCCTGGTACACTATTTTATCTAATATCCATTTTCCTTTTAACTCTTGACTTTGAGAATATATTGAATTGATTGAGAGTATAGTAAGTAGTAAATATAAAATCTTCATTTATTGTTTTCTATTTTAAAGCCTTAGATTCATTCTCCAGCATTTTTTCAATATTAAAGTAAATACCGTCTACTTTATATTTTCCTTTTTCAAAGCTTAGATAATCACAATTACCAACTAAGGCTTGAGATTTACTTTCGATTTCAAAAACATTTAGCATTAAATATTCATGCTCAACAAGTATAACATGAAAACCGGTTTCACAAACTTTTCCGTCTCCTGTTGACAAGATTGCGTTTAGAATGCTGTGGAATTTTAAAGAAGCCATTTTAGCCGCTTCTTCGTCTCCTTTTAAGTGATAGATATAACTCAGGAAATTAAGTTGTTTTAAATCAAAAGGAAAATCACTTAGAGAATGATTGGCTAATTTGATGATTTCATCATAATCTGTGCTGCCAAGCTGTTCTTTACCATAAAATTCGCGAAGCTTTTTTTCGTCAGGAGATCTCCAGAATGCATTGTATTTTGGCTGAAAAACATAACCAAGATACAAATGTTGGTACTCTTCATTAGTTAAAAGGGTATCATTTTTCACTAATCTTTCCATTAATTTGGGATAATAGTAAGAGGAATTTTTATCTTTAATTTCTTTTTCGATCGCTTTATAATCCGGAGTTTTAAAATCTGGCCCTTGGGCAAAAGCATTTATTCCGATTAAAAATAATAGTGATAGCAGAATTTTTTTGATCATAATTTGCTGTTTAGTTGGTTGTTTTTGGTTGAGTTAAAATCTTTGTTATTATCATTCTTTAATAAAAATGTTGCATTATTTCAATCGCTCTAAAAGACCTTTGCGTTTGACAATGTTTTTATAATCCCACTGTATATCTATTGCTTTTTTGAGCCAGCGTTCTAAATCTTCTTTGTTGATTTGTTCTGCTGAAGTATAGCGAAATTCCGCTGCTTTAAAAGAACCTTCGTTTAAAAGTTTTTCTTCGTCAAAAGATTGACCACTCCAAAAGAGCAAACGAACATTATTTTTGAGTTTACTATATCCAACGATTGGATTTCCTTCTAAAAACCAAACCGGATGCGCGTGCCAGATTTTGTTTTCAGCATCAGAAAGATTTTTATTTATTATAGTAGCAATCTGATCACAGATTTCTTTATCTGAATCATTTTGTAAATTGTTATAGTCTTGTACGGCTGAATTCATAGTAATATATTTTTTAAAAAATAGCCTGTAAAATTTTTTAATGGTTTAATTCTGAAACTAAAATAGTCTTTTTTTTATTACAAAAAATTAAGAAAAAACACGTTCTTATGAAAACAGGACTGCGTGAGGGATAGGAGTAAGCTACCGAAGTAGCACGGATAGCCCGACAGCATCCCGATAAGACGGCTTATACGCGCAAAGATAATTTGCCCTCTTATCGGGATGGTGGCCCGCCCAAATAAAAAATCCGACTTGCTTTCACAAATCGGATTTTAATATTTTCTTTGAATTAAAATTACAACTGAATTACTTTTCCAGTATGAACATCATAACGCATGGAAACGATTTTTACCTGATGTTCTTTTACAATCGGATTGTCCTGAATTAATTTCACAGAATGCTGAATGTTAGCATTAATTGCACCCAAGTAGTTTGTCGCTTTTGGAGTAGTTTTATCAGCTTCAATTTCTTCATTTTCCTGCGAAATGGTTTCGACAATATTATCGATATGATTAAAATGCTTTTTGTAAGCACCATCTTTATCATTGATATACGCTTTTATAGCACCACATTCGGTATGACCTAAAACAACAATTAATTTGGTATCTAAATGTTCTACAGCATATTCGATACTTCCCATATCGATATCTGAAATTAGATTTCCTGCGTTTCTAATTACAAATAAATCGCCAATTCCCTGATCAAATACGATTTCGGGAGAAACTCTGCTGTCTGAACATGTTATTACAACAGCAAAAGGTTTTTGTCCATCCTGGTTTTCTAAAACTGTTTTCTTGTTTTGACGCGGATGAATTGATTTTCCATTTAAAAATCTTTCATTCCCACTGGTTAATTGTTCTAAGGAATTTAAGGTTTTAACTTCTTGTGGAACACGATGTTTTTTACAACTAATGGCAAAAAAAGAGATTAATGCTACGATTGCGATTCTTGTTTTCATTTTGTGATTTTTTAAAATAAGTGTTATTCGCTGTTCTATGATAGAACTGCGCAAAATTATTTTCCTTTTATACACAAATTAGCCACAAGAAGGTTTTATAATATCAATTAAATCTGTTTTTTGAATGTGTTGAAAGTGGCTGAAATATTGGCTACAAATTCTTTTGTGTATTGTCCGGTCGGATCTAAATCAGGATCTAAAATGGTAATTTCAAGTCCCGATAATTTTTCGCTTTGAAATAAATAAGAGGTAAGTTCATTAAATTCATCATAAGTAAGACCATCAGGTGTACGGCTGTCTACGCATGGCATTATAGCATCGTTTAAAACATCGACATCAATATGAAGCCAAAAACCATCCAGATTTTTTGTTTCAATTTCTGAAAGAAAAGAATTGATGCAGTTTTTAATGCCTTGTTTTCGCAACATTTCAAGACTTAAATAGGTGGCCGCTGAATTCCGAATCTCATTTTCGTATGCTTCATCATATTCGCGATTACCCACACACCAAAGGTTGTCTTCTTTTATGTAAGGTGATAAATTGAGAATATTAGTTAGTTTTTGGTGCCCGTTTCCGGTTACGATTGATGCTGCCATGCCGCCAACGCCTCCAGTTTCAGACAAGGAAACATTCATGAAATCAGTATGGCCATCGAGATAAAATAATCCGTAAGTACCTTTTTGTTTTAATGCCATTGCCGATCCTAAAAGTATGCTGCAATCGCCTCCCAATATAAAAGGAAATTTATTTTGAGTCAGTAAATTATTGATTAAATAAGCTTGTTCTCTAGCGTATTCAACAAGTGAATTTACATTGAGAATTTTTGTTTCGAGGTCCTTACTGTTAGAATATTTTGGAGGATCAAGTCGTATAACATCTTTATGCGGAATGAATTTATGCAAATTGTTTTTCCATAACCAGTCAGGTAATTTTTTTACGCCGGGTTCTTTTCCGGGTTGAGGTTCCTTTAAACCCAAATTTGATGGAAATTCAACAATGTATACTTCTTTCATGACATCTTAATTTAGTTATAAAGTTATTAAAATACTTAGATCCCGGTAAAAAAATAACTTTGTCGAATGAAATGCTGGGTGATATTTTTACTCCAGTTTTTTTGCGAGTTGACTTGTACCTTCTTGTAAACCTTTGTAATAATCGCCTTTTTTTAGTTCTGGAATAATATAAGTAGAAACTATATCTTTTATTTCCTGATCACTCATTTTAGAACGCAATTTATTAACTCCCTGAACTTTAATTTGCCTTAATTGCTTGCTAACTACAATTAAAACAGAGGTGTCTACATTTAATTTAGAAATTAGATATTTATCTAAATCTAATGCATAATCGTTTAGATCGGTGTACGGAGTTATGGAAGCTGTTGTTACAATCATGATTTTATTTTTGCTTTTGGCTTCATTTGATTTTAAAAAATCGGCTAGTGACTTAATTTGATTTGGAGTAAGAATTTTTTCGAAATCATTTACATAACCGTATGACTTTGCAAAAACATTTTGTGAGGTAACTTTTGTTTGTGCAAATAAGTGATGCGTTAAAAAAAGAAAAATGGCTAAAAAGAACGCTATTTTTTTCATGGTAGATTTGTTTTGAGTACTGCAAAATTAGGGCTTTATTATTAAAATGTACTTTTCTCTTTGGTACTATAAATTAATATTTATTGCTATAGAATTGTGCAAACAAAAAATCCGACTTGCTTTCACAAATCGGATTTTTAAATTGAAAATTTTATGTAACCTTAAAATGGTTTTGTATTACAAGTGAATTACTTCGCCATAAGCATCTGCAACAGCTTCCATAACAGCCTCGCTCATTGTTGGGTGAGGGTGAATAGATTTTAAGATTTCATGACCTGTAGTTTCTAGTTTACGAGCTACAACTGCCTCAGCAATCATATCAGTAACACCAGCACCAATCATGTGGCATCCTAACCATTCTCCGTATTTAGCATCGAAGATTACTTTTACGAATCCGTCCGGAGTTCCGGCAGCTTTTGCTTTTCCTGAAGCTGAGAATGGGAATTTACCAATTTTTAATTCGTATCCTTTTTCTTTAGCTTGTTTCTCTGTTAAACCAACAGAAGCGATTTCAGGAGTTGCGTAAGTACAACCAGGAACGTTTCCGTAGTCAATTGGGTCTACGTGTAAACCAGCAATTTTCTCTACACAGTTAATTCCTTCAGCAGAAGCTACGTGAGCTAAAGCTTGTCCAGGAGTCACGTCTCCAATAGCATAATATCCAGGAATATTTGTAGCATTGTAAGCGTTTACTAAGATTTTATCTCTGTCAACAGCGATTCCAACTTCTTCCAAGCCAATGTTTTCAATGTTTGTTTTGATACCAACAGCAGAAAGTAAAATATCAGCTTCAAGAACTTCTTCTCCTTTTGCAGTTTTAACAAATGCTTTTACTCCTGCACCTGTTGTATCAATACGCTCAACAGAAGAGTTGGTCATAATTTTAATTCCGGCTTTTTTCAAAGAACGCTCAAATTGTTTTGAGATATCTTCATCTTCTACAGGAACTACGTTTGGCATAAATTCTACAATAGTAACCTCAGTTCCCATTGAGTTGTAAAAGTGTGCAAATTCAACTCCAATTGCTCCAGAACCTACAATGATCATAGATTTTGGTTGTGTTGGTAAAGTCATTGCCTGACGGTAACCAATTACTTTAACTCCATCCTGAGGTAAGTTTGGCAACTCACGAGAACGAGCTCCCGTAGCAATAATAATATGGTCAGCACTGTATTCAGTAACTTTATTATCTTTATCTGTAACGTCAAGTTTTTTACCTGGTTTTAGTTTTCCAAAACCTTCAATAACGTCAATTTTGTTTTTTTTCATTAAGAACTGAACTCCTTTGCTCATTCCTTCAGCAACACCACGACTACGTTGTACAACTGCAGGGAAATCTTTATCGAATTCAGAAACTTTCAATCCGTAGTCAGAAGCGTGTTTTAAGTAATCAAAAACCTGAGCTGATTTTAATAATGCTTTCGTTGGGATACATCCCCAGTTTAAACATACACCACCAAGGTTTTCTTTTTCAACTACAGCTACTTTAAAGCCTAATTGTGAAGCTCTAATCGCTGTTACATATCCGCCAGGACCACTTCCTAAAACAATAACGTCGTATTTCATTTTTTTGGTTTTTAGTATTTATAACCGAAAATGAGGTTTATAATTCCGAAACTCACTCTTCGATTTTTCTTTTGTTATTTGTGATTGCGAATTTAAGGATTTATTTTAAAAAAATAGTAAGATGTAAAAAAGTAAAAAGTAAAATGTAAAATGTGAAAAGTAAAAAAGGTAAAATGTGAAATGCAGATTAAATAATCCTACATTTCACATTTTACCTTTAACATTTTACTAAAATAATTATACTTTAACGTGTCCCCAGTTTTCTCCACTGGCGATGCGTCTTATTTGCATTTCGCTTACGCCAAATTGTTTGGCGATCATTTTCAAGCGTGTTTTTTGTTCAGGTCTGGATAGGATTTTCTTGATCAACATTACTTTTGTTGTCGTTAATTTTCTTCCGTCCGCTTTTAAGTTGTGTTCGATTAGATTTTTCTTTGCCTGAATTACACGTGGACTTTTGCGGCTGTGTGCCATCATTTCCGCTTTTGTTGCCCAGCGTAAATTACTAACATCGTCATTACTTCTGTTGTAATCTAAATGCAGAACATAAGTTTGCTCTTCAGAATCTTTAGGAAGGAAATATTGGGCTACTAATTTGTATAAAAACAAGTATTTGTTGGCAATTGTATCTTCTTTTTTAACTTTAAATCTGAAGGTAGGATAACCATCGCTTAAACCGCCTTTAAGGAGACGGCCATTTTCAATTTCGTCAGTAAAACTTATTAAACGACCTCTGTTTGAGATGGCGTAACGTAATTGTAATGAAGCGTTTATTTCTATTTCTTTGAATTGTTCGTTTGGGTAAAATCTGTTTTGTGGCATTTTCTTTTACATTTGATTTCTATTATCTCAAAGATAAAAAAATCAAAAGTTAAAGATGTTATATAATTTCGTGTCAACATTACATTTATGATTCCTATAACGCTAATTTAACTTTTTTAAGAACTTTTTTAGCATTTCGCCATCTAGTTTGCTACTGAAAATTGCGAGTCGTATAAATTTTTGTAATAACCTTCTGCCTTATTCAATAATTCCTGATGTGTACCTTGTTCTACAATTAATCCTTTGTCCATTACAACAATTTTATCTGCATTTACAATCGTTGCCAATCGATGCGCTATAATAATCGAAGTTCTTCCTTTTGTGATCGTTTCGGTAGCGCGCTGAATCAATTCTTCTGAATAAGTATCAATAGAGGAAGTGGCTTCATCCAAAATTAAAATACTAGGATTACTCACATACGAACGTAAAAAAGCAATTAATTGGCGTTGTCCGGACGATAACATTACACCACGTTCTTTAACATCAAAATCATAATTATCAGGCAAGCTCATAATGAAATCGTGTACACCAATTTTTTTGGCAGCATTTAAAACCTGCTCACGTGTAATCTCAGGATTGTGTAAAGTGATATTATTATAGATAGTATCAGCAAACAAAAATACGTCTTGCAAAACCACGGCAATTTGCTTTCGTAAGGAGGCTAAAGTATAATTCTCAATATTATGTCCATCAATAAATATAGTTCCGCTGTTAATCTCGTAAAAACGATTCAGCAAATTAATAATCGTCGATTTTCCAGCTCCTGTTGAACCAACAATGGCAATGGTCTGACCAGCGGCGACCGATAAATCAATTCCTTTAATAACTTCTTCTTCCGGAATGTAACTAAAACGTACGGCCGCAAACTCTATACTTCCGTTAAAAATTGGAGCTTCAAGTGTTCCGGTATCCTGAATATGATCTTGTGTATCGATGATATCAAAAACACGATTGGCCGCAATCATTCCTAATTGCATCTCATTGAATTTATCTGCAATCTGACGCAAGGGGTTAAACAACATCCCAATGAACATCGTATACGAGAATAAATCCCCAAACGTCGTAAAATGATCGCCGTTCAGGATTTTAAATCCGCCATAAACCACTACTAATCCTAAAGTGATAGAGGAAATAATATCAGCAATGGGAAAAAATATCGAGTTATATAAAATCGTTTTGATCCATGCAACGCGATGTTTGTTGTTGATTTCTTTAAAGTTTTCGGCCTCAATTTTTTCGCGGTTAAAAAGTTGTACAATTTTCATTCCCGTAACACGTTCCTGTACAAAAGAGTTCATATTGGCAATTTGCGTACGAACTTCTTCAAAAGCAACCTGCATTTTGCGCTGGAAAATTCGGGTAATATAAACCAGAATTGGCATGGCAACAATTACAATCCAGGTCAGTTTCCAGTTCATATAAAACATGAAAATCAGTACCACCAGCATTTTCATCATATCACTGATAATCATGAATAATCCCTGACTGAAAATACGGGCAATCGATTCAATATCTGATACTGACCGGGTCACCAGTTGTCCAACCGGAACCAAATCAAAATATTTCATTCTAAAGCTCAATATGTGCTTGAAAAGTTTGGTACGAATATCTTTTACAATATCCTGCCCTAGCCAGTTAGCCCAATAGACAAAATAGAATTGGGAGAAAACTTCACATAAAAGTACGACTCCCATCAAAATAATATACATCAACAAACCATGTTTGTCGTGTGTCTTAATATAGCCGTCGACCGTTTCTTTTAACAGGTAAGGTCTAAGCGCTGCAAAAACAGAAAGAGAAACCGCAAAAATAATAACGCCATAGTAGCGCCATTTATAAGGCTTTGTATAGGTTAAAATTCGTTTGAATAATCCGGTATCGAATGCTTTTGCTTTCATTTGTTTTTTTAGGAGCTATTTCCTGCTTTCCTTTTCAAGTTTTTCTCAAAAATATGTTTTTGTATAATTTTTATAAAGCTTCCGTTGGTCGCTCCATAAAAATTACAAAAACAATATTTTTTTCAAAAAAGCTTTCCACTGCAATCAGGGCTATTTTATGATGTAATCGTATTTAATTTCGGTTAAATATAATCCGTGTGCAGGAACCGAAAAACCTGCTTTTTCTCTGCTTTTACTGGCAATGATATTTTCAAAATCATCCAGAGCAATTTTATGTAAGCCAATATTAACCAAAGTTCCCACAATACTGCGTACCATATTTCGTAGAAAACGATTCGCCGAAATGGTAAAAATTAATTTACTATTTTCTTGTTTCCAGTACGCTTCAAAAATCGTGCAATCAAATGTGTTGACATCTGTATTTACTTTTGAAAAACACTGAAAATCGGTATGACTCAACAAAATTTTTGCCGCTTCATTCATCAAAGCTACATCTAATTTTTGATTAAAATACCAACTCAATTCCTGCAAAAACGGATTTTTAACAGTGTTGATATGGTATTCATACGTTCTTTTGGTTGCGTC
The DNA here is from genome assembly GCF_002217275.1 of Flavobacterium frigidimaris. Lineage (NCBI taxonomy): Bacteria > Pseudomonadati > Bacteroidota > Flavobacteriia > Flavobacteriales > Flavobacteriaceae > Flavobacterium > Flavobacterium frigidimaris. The sequence continues at coordinate 185,192 of NZ_MUGV01000013.1, read as the reverse complement.
AAATCGGCAATGTGCATCGTCCTGAACCAATATAATGTCAAAAATGGCAATGTCCTTTGGCAGATAGGAATTTAGTTTATGTATCAAGTTCGCAACATCCAATGAAGTTTCAAAATCAAAATGACCATACATTTCCTGGGCATGAACTCCCGTATCGGTTCGTCCGGCACCCATAACATTTATAGGAGCATTCAATAAAACCGAAAGTGCTTTGTTTAAAGTTTCCTGAACAGAAGCCGCATTCGGCTGAAATTGCCAGCCATGGTAATGTGTTCCGTTATAAGCAAATTGAATAAAATATCTCATTTTAAGGTGCAGAGGTTCTGAGGTGCAAAGGTACAAAGGTTTTTTTTAAAAGTTGCTAAGGTTCTGAGATGCTAAGGTTCTGAGGTTTTTTTGAAGATGCTAAGATTCTAAGGTTCTGAGATTCTAAGGTTTTTTTTATTTTTATTGTAGAGGAGCACAGCAGTAGTTCTAACATTAGAAGAGAAAATGTTATAATAATTGTTTTGCAAATTTCTAAAAAGAAAACTTAGTTCCTTAGCATCTCAGAACCTTAGAACCTCCATAATAAACTGTTAAAACCCAAAATACCAATCATAGTTTATCCGGCAAAAAATCGTGTCAGAAATTGACAATTCCAACGATATAAAATCAGTTAAATTTTAACATTTTTTGCTAAAAATCGTCAAACGTTAATTTTGAAAATATTTCATTTTAACAGGAAGTATTTCTCCTATGTTTGTAATCTAAATATCAAAAACTATGAATGAAATTACTTCTTATTGGTGGATAATTTTAATCTTATTCTCCATTATTTTTTACAAATTTATTTTACGCGTTTTCTTTGGGATGGTAATAGTTCCTGAGGATAAAATTGGTCTGGTGACCAAAAAATTCGTTTTATTTGGAACGGATAGATCGCTTCCTGATGGTCGTATTATTGCAACAAAAGGAGAGGCTGGTTATCAGGCTAAAACGCTTGCCCCGGGTTTGTACTGGGGAATGTGGATCTGGCAGTATTCAATCGATATGAGCGGATTTACAGTTATTCCGGAAGGAAAAATTGGATTGGTTTTAAGTAAAGACGGACAGGAAATCCCAACCGGACGAATCTTAGCCCGAAAAGTAGATAGTGATAACTTTCAGGACGCTACTTTTTTCTTAAACAATGGCGGACAAAAAGGACGCCAAACCGCTTTTATCACAACAGGTTCGTATCGTATTAACACCTTTCTTTTTGAAATTGTTATTGCAGACCAAATCAAAATTTATGAGAACATGATTGGTATTGTAACGGCTTTGGATGGAGAACCAATTCCGCAGGGACAAATTGCCGGTAAGTTTGTTGAAGGTCATAATAACTTTCAGGATTTTGATAAATTTTTAGATACTGGCGGAAATCGTGGTTTGCAGCCTCAGGTAATGTTAGCAGGTTCTTATTATATTAATACATGGGGAATTCTGATCGAGCAAAACCCAATGACCGATGTGCCAATTGGATATGTAGGTGTTGTGATTTCTTATATTGGAGAAGACGGACAAGATGTTACCGGAGATACTTTTAAACACGGAAATATTGTTTCAAAAGGACAACGTGGTGTTTGGATGGAGCCTCTTGGTCCTGGAAAATATGCGTTGAACAAATACACAACAAAGTTAGAAGCTGTTCCTACGACCAACTTGGTTTTGAACTGGGCAAATGCCAGAAGCGAATCACATGATTTAGATAAAAATCTTTCTACTATTACCGTTCGTTCAAAAGATGGTTTTCCATTCAATTTAGATGTTGCTCAGATCATTCACGTTCCAGCAGCTGAAGCGCCAAAAGTAATTGCCCGTTTTGGAAGTATGAATAACTTGGTTTCTCAGGTTTTAGAACCTACAATTGGTAACTACTTCAGAAACTCAGCTCAGGACAGCGATGTGATTTCTTTCTTAAGTACCAGAAAAGAACGTCAGGAATCGGCTAAGAATCATATTAAATTGGTTCTTGACGAATACAACGTAAATGCAGTTGACACTTTAATTGGAGATATCGTTCCGCCAGATTCATTGATGAAAACATTAACGGACAGAAAATTGGCAGAAGAGGAGCAGAAGACTTATCAAACCCAAAGAATGGCGCAGGAACAACGTCAGGGAATGGAGAAAGAAACTGCGATTGCGGATATGCAGAAAGAAATCGTTCGTGCCTCACAAAGTGTTGAAATCGCACAAAGAACGGCAGATGCAACGGTTAAAAAAGCAGAAGGAGATGCCACCAGTTTAAAACTGAATGTAAATGCTGAAGCAGAGGCAACAAAAATGCGTGCGAATGCAGAAGCCGAAGCAACAAAAGCAAGAGCAGGAGCGCAGGCAGAAGCTACGAAGTTGAATGCTAGCGCTGAAGCAGAGAGAATCTCGAAAACAGGTTTAGCTGAAGCAGAGAAAATCATGGCAATTGGTAAATCGACTGCAGAATCATACCAATTGCAGGTTAGCGCAATGGGTGGAGATAACTTTACAAGATATAAAGTTACCGAGGAAATTGGTAAAGGAAATATTAAAGTAATTCCGGATGTGTTAATTTCAGGAAATGGTGGTTCTGATGGTTCTATAAGTGGTCTGTTAGGATTAAAACTAATGGAAATGATGGATACAAAAGATTTAAAGGATGGTAAAAATTCTAAGAATTAAGTAAATCTGGATGTTATCTAATAATACCTAACAGGTTTCGAAAACCTGTTAGGATACAAATCCGGTTTGCGAAAGCAAACCGGATTTTTTATATAAAAAACTTAGAACCTTAGCAACTCAGAACCTTAGCAACTCAGAACCTTAGCACCTTAGCACCTTTTAAAAAAACCTTTGTACCTTTGCACCTAAGAACCTCTGTACCTCAAAAAAAATGACCAAAATCCTTCTCCTTTCCGATACTCACAGTCATATTGACGATACTATTTTAAAATATGTGGCGCAGGCCGATGAAGTTTGGCATGCGGGAGATATTGGAGATTTGCATGTTACGGATACGATAAAAAAGCTGAAACCTTTACGTTGTGTTTATGGTAATATCGATGGGGCAGAAGCACGAATGGAATTTCCGTTGCACAATCGTTTTTTATGTGAAAATGTTTCCGTGTGGATTACACACATTGGCGGTTATCCGGGGAAATACAATCCGGCAATTAGGGAAGAAATGACTTTAAATCCTCCAAAGCTATTTATCTGTGGCCATTCACATATTTTAAAAGTAATGTTTGATAAAAAGAATAATTTACTACACATGAACCCTGGTGCGTGTGGGAAAAGTGGTTTTCATCAAATGCGTACAATGTTGCGGTTTGTTATTGACGATGATAAAATTAAAGATCTTGAAATTGTTGAAATAGGAAAGAAATAACGCTCTTAGTTAGTGAGGAAGCGGAATCTTAATTTTAACCATTGTTCCTTCATTGGGTTTCGAATCTACAGTAAAACTTCCTTTGAATTTTTTAATTCTCGCTCTAATTCGGTTAAGACCAAATCCTTCTGCATCTTTTGTTTTTTTAGTGCTAAAACCTTTTCCGTTATCATGAATTGCAATAACGAATTGATTGTTTTTTTCGACTAGTGAAAGTGTAGTTTTTTTTGCTTCACTGTGTTTTATAATATTATTGAAAAGCTCAGAAACAATGAAGTAAAGCTTCATTTCAAATTTTTCGATATATCTTTTTTCTATCGGGATTGTGCTTGAAAATTCAAAAGCAATATTCGAATTCGAATTTCTTTCGCATAAATCTTCCAAAGCATAAATTAACCCAAAACGAACTAAAAGCGCAGGAACAAGATCATGTGACATGTCACGTAAAAGATCATGAGCTTCTGCAAGAATCGCTTTTGTTTTTTTTATTTCTTCTGAGTTAATATTATTTTGGGTAGTGAAAACATTCAAATGTAATCCTGCTGATGATAACAGAGCGTTGACATTATCATGTAAAAAAGCAGCTATTTTTTTTTGTTCCATTTCCTGATTGTCAATTCCGGCATTGATAACATTGATTAGTATTTTTTGCTTGATGTCTTTACGTTTAATTTTCTGCTTCAGTTTATTATTTTGATAAAAGAAATAAAACAGAAAAAACAAGATGATGATTAAAATAACAGACAGGCTAACAACTTTTTTATTTCTTAATTGTTCGTAAGTACGGAGTTCTGCAACAGGATTTTTTTTTGATCTGCAAAATGTTTGAATGGCTTCTTTAGCGTTTTCTTTTTGTTGACTAAAAATTGGATTTCCATTAGAGGAAAGGAAAAAGAGAAGTAAAGTGAAAAATCTGGTAAAAAACATTTAAGGATTAATTAAATTGTTCTTTAAAGCGTATTTAACCAGACCAATAGTATTTTTAGTCTGTAATTTTCTCATAATATTTTTTCGATGGGTTTCGACTGTATTGGTACTAATGAAAAGGCGTTCGCTTATTTCTTTTCCGCTGTATTCCAATGAGATTAAGGTAATAATCTCAACTTCACGTGGACTTAGAATCGGATTTTCAATGTAAATATTTTTATTTAATTTAGGATTGGAGTGTGCAAAAGTATTGAAGATTTTTTCTCTTACAGCATCTGAAAAATATTCCTGATCCTGATAAACAGCTTCTATAGCTTCGATGATATTTTCGCCAGCACATTTTTTGGTCAAATAACCTTTTGCGCCTAATTTCATTACTTCTTTAATGATTTTTAGTTCCTCATAGCTGGATAAAATAATGACTTTACATAAACTGTTATTTCTATGAAATTCCTGCAATACTTTGATGCCGTCTTTTTCAGGCATACTTATATCGAGAACTAAAATATCAGCATCGTTTTGTAGAACATCATCATAAACAGTTGTACCGTTCAATGAATTTCCAACGACTTCAAAATTAGGAACCGTTTGTAATAAATTGGTAAGACCATCGATCAGTACCTGATGGTCATCGGCAAGATGTATTCTTATTTTATTCGTTGTCATTGTTTTGGAAATGAAAATGCAAAATTAAAAAGAAGTTAGGCATCCAATTTACCTCGATAAAGCTACTTTGTGTCATTTTAAGCCACAAAAAAACCCGAATGTAATTCGGGTTCTCTTCGCACAAAAAAATTAAGTTTATAGGTTTATCTCAAACGATCTACAGATTTTACGAGATCTTCATCCTTCTTGATGGCCTTATTAGCTAAAACTAATAACACGATAGCAACAATCGGTAGAAACATCCCAATACCTTTCTCTGAAACAGCGTTAACTGTCTCTCCAGATACATTTAGAGAGCGATATACAAATAATCCTAATAAAATTAAATTTAATATTATGTTCAGTCTGTTCATCACAAACTGATTTTGTCTTTTTTTGAATGAAATAATACTAACAATTGTAAGCATTGTACTCAGACCTAATAAAATGGTATAAAACTGGTCTTGCATAAAATAGAATGCTTTCCCGGTGTTTAATGTCCAAAGCGGAATAAAAAACATTAAAACCCCTGTTACAACAAAGGTAAGAAGTAAATAAACGGTTTGAATTCTTTGTATCATGGTCTAAAATTGTTTTACAAAAATATATTTTCTTTTTTATAAATACTATTGTATGATTAAATTTTATTCGTATTATTGCATCATAATACCGTAAGCACTTCATACTGCGGTCAATTGAAAACAATTATCTACCTATTCTTTTTACAGTATTTCCTTTAAAATAATTAAATTCATAGAATATTCATGTTTGATATTTCTGCATTAAAAGAAATGAAGCTTTCTGAGCTTCAAGAAATAGCTAAGTTAGCTAAAACTATAAAGTTTAATGGCGTTAAAAAAGAGACTTTAATCAGTCAGATTTTAGCACATCAGGAAACGACTGAAAAGCCGCCTGTCAATGTTGCGCCTCAGGCAGAAATAGAAGATGATAAGCCTAAGAGAGCAAGAATTGTTCCGACTAAAAAAATAGCACCTAATAAAAATGCTCCTGTTTTAGAATTTGATAAGGTAGAGGAAACAGCTGAAAAGACAGAGGAGACACCTGAAAAAGTGGTAACACCTAAAATTTCTAAACCAAATGCAAAAATTCAGCCGGCTCCACAAGTTCATGAAGCGGCAGATTCAGCATCAGTAGAGAAAAAAGGACCAAAAATCGTAAAATTTAATAAATCAGCTTACGAGAAAAAGGTTGCTTTACAAAAGGAAAAAGAAGTTGCTTCCGAACAAACAACTGAAGGAGAGATTGAGACAGAAGTTGTAGCTTCTGTATCTGCTGCCGAAAAAGTGGAAGGAGCTGCTCCGGTAAAAAAGATCAATCCAAATCAGAATAAAAATCAAAATCCGAATCAAAACCCAAACCAGAATCCAAACCAAAATGGAAATGGTAACGGTAATGTAAATGGAAACAGCAATAACGGAAATCAAAATCCGAATCATAAAAATAAAAAGAATAATTTCAGGGATTCAGACTTTGAGTTTGACGGAATTATCGAAAGTGAAGGTGTTCTTGAAATGATGCCTGACGGATATGGTTTCTTACGTTCATCAGATTATAATTATTTAGCCTCTCCGGATGATATTTATTTATCAACTTCGCAAATCAGATTATTCGGTCTTAAAACCGGAGATACTGTAAAAGGAGTGGTTCGTCCTCCAAAAGAAGGCGAGAAGTTTTTCCCTTTAGTTCGTGTACTAAAAATTAATGGGCACGATCCGCAGGTTGTTCGCGACAGAGTTTCTTTCGAACACCTGACTCCGGTTTTTCCTTCTGAAAAATTCAAATTAGCTGAAAAAGGCAGTTCAGTTTCAACTCGTATTATCGATTTATTTTCTCCGATAGGAAAAGGACAACGTGGTATGATAGTCGCACAACCGAAAACCGGTAAAACAATGTTACTAAAAGACATTGCAAACGCGATTGCAGCCAATCATCCTGAAGTTTATTTGATCGTTCTTTTGATTGATGAGCGTCCTGAAGAGGTTACAGATATGCAAAGAAGTGTTCGTGGAGAAGTTATCGCTTCGACTTTTGACAGAGAACCACAAGAACACGTAAAAATTGCCAATATTGTTTTGGAAAAAGCAAAACGTTTAGTAGAATGTGGACATGATGTTGTAATCTTATTAGATTCAATTACGCGTTTGGCAAGAGCTTATAATACAGTTCAGCCAGCTTCTGGAAAAGTATTAAGTGGAGGTGTTGATGCTAACGCATTGCAAAAACCAAAACGTTTCTTTGGGGCAGCAAGAAATGTTGAAAACGGTGGATCATTAAGTATCATCGCAACAGCATTGACTGAAACAGGTTCTAAAATGGATGAGGTTATCTTTGAAGAATTTAAAGGAACCGGTAACATGGAACTTCAATTGGATCGTAAAATCGCCAACAAACGTATTTTCCCTGCGATTGATCTTACATCTTCAAGTACACGTCGTGACGATTTGTTATTAGACGAAAAAACATTACAAAGAATGTGGATTATGCGTAAATATCTGTCTGATATGAACCCTGTAGAATCTATGGATTTTGTTAATGAACGTTTCAAGAAAACCAGAAATAATGAGGAGTTTTTGATTTCTATGAATGACTAAGAGGAAGGTGCTAAGTTGCTGAGGGACTAAGGTTCTGAGGGTTTTAACTTACTATATATAAAAAAGGGATGAGTTTTAAAACTCATCCCTTTTTTGTTTTTATCTTAGAAATGTAAGTAATTTTAATTAAAATATCTACGATTTCACATTTCAAATATAGCCCACGGTTTCAACCGTGGGAGAGGTATTATGATAACGCATTTTGACAATATTATGTCCCCACGGTTGACACCGTGGGCTATGTCTGTAAATGATAAATATTTTATTATTCAGTCTTAAAAAAAATCTCAGTACCTCAGTACCTCAGAACCTTATTTCTTATCCACTACCGGTCGATTCTCTCTATTCGCTAAATCCCAGGCTACAACAAATGCTAATTGTGCTCTTTTTGTTAAAGCGTCGTATTCTATTTTTTGAGGTTCGTCACCTTTTTGGTGATAATCTTCGTGAACACCGTTGAAGAAGAAAACAGCAGGAATACCAAATTTCGCAAAGTTATAATGATCAGAACGCTCGTAGAAATGATTCGGGTCTTTAGGATCGTTAAATTTAAAATCTAAATCTAATTTAGTGTATTTGTTATTTTGAGCCACAACAGCATTGTGCAAATCTGATGAAAGTCTGTCGGCACCAATTACATACACATAATTGTTTGTTTTAGCATGTTCTACGTCACGACGTCCAATCATATCGATATTGATGTCACTAATAGTGTTTGCAATTGGAAATAATGGATTTTCGGAATAATAACGAGAACCGTGTAAACCATGTTCTTCACCAGTTACATGCAGGAATAAGATAGAGCGTTTTGGTCCGTGTCCGTCTTTTTTTGCTTTTGCGAATGCTTTTGCGATTTCGATAACCGCTACAGTTCCGGAACCATCATCATCAGCTCCGTTATAGATTTCTCCATTTTTGATTCCAACGTGATCGTAATGCGCTGAAATTACCAGAACTTCATCTGGTTTTTCAGAACCTTCAATGTAGGCCCAGATATTTTCAGAGTCAGGCAGATTTTCGTTGCGTTTTGCATTCAAAAATGCTGCAGGAATGTGTTGGTAATAATCAGTTGCTCCTTTAGGAAATGATACACCATTTTTTTTGTATTGGTCAATCATATACAGACCTGCTTTTTTCTGACCTTTTGACCCGGTTTCGCGACCTTCCATTTCATCAGAAGCTACGACATAAAGCATTTTTTTTAGATCTTTCTCCTTAATAACATTTAAGTATTTAGTGGGGTCTGAGTTATCTTTAGAAGCAACCGCCTGTGTGTTTTTACAAGAAAACGCCGATGCAACTAATAATAGAACTACAATTTTTTTCATTGATTAGTTAGTGTAAGTTGATAAATATATATAGCATATAAAATACAAGTAAAAATAGGATAAAAAAGAAGTTTATAAAAAATAAGATAAAACTTTTAACAAATGAAACAATTCTGCTTTCTCCATAAAAACGGTGATGTGCCGGATAAAAATAGTAAGACATCCAGACAATACCTGCGAAAGTAATAATATTACCTACGACCGTAAGAGGAGTGTCGTCTCCAAATAAGCCAATTACTTTGTTGATAATAAATAAAATGAGAAATATTAAAAGTAAAAAGGAGAAATAATGTAAAGTAAAAATACCGTGATCAAAATAGTACCATTTCTTTTTATTATGAAAAAGCCATAGGAAGAAAGCAAAGAAAGGCATTATAATGAAAAGAATTTTGGGAATATTATGGAGAAAAGACTCTATGAATTTTTCGATAATTTCCTTTTTGGTATTGTGTTCAGTAACATGAACGGCCTTTTCGTAAATCCAATATTGAAATTCTGTAAGTTTTTCACTTTCCTTACCATACTTTTGAACAGAATCGATCTCTTTCATTGACTTTAATTGAAAGTATTTTTTATCGAGTTGTTTCATCGTTTTTTCCTGCAGGTAGTTTTTATCACTGTGATCTTTAGTTTTGTCTTTGCTTGGTCTTTCAAAATTTGAACTAATTTCTTCCTGACTTTTGTTTAGGTTCTCACTTACTTTATTTGGGAATAAAGCAATCAGAAGAAAAGTAATAAAACTGATAAAAATATAAAGACGAACCGGAGCCAGATAAGACAAACGTTTCCCTGACAGATATTCTTTGGTTAAAGTAGAAGGTTTAAAAAGTAAGTTTTTAATGGTTTTCCAGAATGCATTTTCATAATGCGTTAAATCTTCAAAGAAATGGATAAACAAATGGTGAAATGTTTTTCGGCTATCTGTATTTTCCTGCCCACAGTTTGGACAAAAATTTTGTTCGACAACATGCCTGCAATTTAAGCACGTTTTGTCTTTTCTAATCGGACTATGTGACATTGGTTGATTTATTGAATGATTTGGTTTATGGTTTAGTTTTATGTTTTTGCCCACGGATTTAATGGATAAAAACGGGTTTACGATGGTTTCTTTTTAGTGGGTAATAAGAGTAAAAGAATTATCAGCGTAAATCCGTTTAACCTGCGTTATCCGCGTGACATTAAAGCAAATTATTATTTTTTCAATACTTCATTCAGAAAAAGCTGTAAATGTTCGAATGCTCTTTTGGCTGCAACAGGATTGTACGCTGCTCCTTTAGAATTATCATTTCCAGCTTCCGGATTAGTAAAAGAGTGTACCGCATTTGCATAATAGATCATTTGCCAGTCTGCTTTTGAATCGCGCATTTCTTGTTGAAAAGCAGTAATTTCTTCTTTAGATTCGTAAGGATCGTCGGCTCCATGGCAAATTAAAACTTTCGCAGTAATGGGTTCTACTGGTCGTTTTGCATCTTTTCCTAAACCTCCATGAAATGAAGCTACGCCTTTTACATTCAAATGACCGCGTGCAGCTTCAAGAACGCCTGTTCCTCCAAAACAATAACCTATTGCTACAATATTATCTGCATTTGCCCCAGATTTGATTAGTTCCTGCAATGCGGCATTAATTCTTTTCTGATACGCTTCATAATTCGTTTTATAGAAACCAGCTTGTTTTCCTGCTTCGGCAGTATTTTTCGGGTAATTTCCTTCGCCATAAATATCAGCGATAAAAACGGTATAGCCTAATTTTGACAGGTCTTCTGCAATTCCTTTTGAAGCATTGTCTATTCCAAGCCAGGCTGGTAAAAGTAAAATTCCTGGATTATTACTGCTTTTTTTAGCAGATTTTATAGATAAACCATTTAATTTCTGATCGCCATCAGCATATTTTACAGGTTTTAGTTGTGCATTTATAGTGTTTGAAAACAATATAGTAGCAAAAATAATTAGGGCCGAATTTTTCATTTCTTACAATTTTTAACAAATATCAGAAATATTATGTTACAAAAAAACCTCAAAAGCTATTTCTGGTGAGGTTATTTAACAGATATCATAAAAAGTGATTATTTACCGGGATGATAGGTTTTTTCTGCGTTTTTTTCAACCTCTTCTTTGTAGAATAAAACGTCTTTAAATTGCCCTTTTTGATACATTTCAGCCTGATCGATAAAATGTTTTGAGTTTTCATCACCGCTGTTTCCTCCTGCCAATAATGATTTTGCTTTTATTCTTGGTCCAAATTCAACAGCACAGACAAAACTGTTTCCGTTATAGCCATAGCGTTTTTTAGAATCCTTTTGGTAACTACTTTTAAAAGAAGGTAAACTTCCCCAGGATCCCGGGCCATAACCAATTGGTAAACTTGGTCTGTCATCATCATATTTTAAATCGATAGCGCCACTGGAACGCTGAAAACGATTAATTTCCCCCCAGGCCACCTGCCAGTTTCCCCATTTCGATTTTAATTCTTTTAGGACAGTTTGTAATTGGGGAATCAATTGGTCAACTCCTGCAGTTGTAGCGAATTTTTTAGTGTTTTCAACCTGATCTAATTCACCTTCATCGATATAAGCTTTTAGAATAATGGGATCTAATTTATATCCCCATTCAACTGCCAGAGTGGTTGCTACTGAATTTTCTTTGGCATAATAATCCCAGTTTTTCAAGATTGTAACTGCTTCTGATAATTCGCTATAATTAGGATAATCTGGTTTAATATTTTTTTCGAAGACATTTATCAAACTCGGAATCAAAACTTCAAAAATGGATAATTTAGAATCGTAACCGTCAGCAATTACCTTGTCTAAAGTATATTTATCGCCTTTGCTAAAGATTCGAACAGCATTTATTCCTCTGAAATTTTCTCCGTCTGGTGCCATGTAAGGCAGGTAATTTTCTCTTTTCGGACTGTTTTCTCCTGCAACGGAGTAGGGCGTAGAATTACAATTCTGAAGCCAGCCGTTTACAGGATTATATAAATGAACCGTTTCATCCACTTCGTGTAAGCCTTTCCATTGTGTTGATGAAATCGAACCATCAACTACTTTGGACCAATTCAGATTTTTATCTCTTATCGGAATAAAATTACCGTGCCAATATGCAATATTTCCTTTACTGTCGGCGTAAACCGTATTGTTGGAGGTATTGGCTTTTAAATCCATTGCTTTTTTGTAATCGTCAAAGTTTTTCGATTTTGTACGCACCCAACTCTGAATCAAACTGGTCATCGAGCGATTATTCGATTTTAAGCTGATCCATTTTCCGTCACGTTTGGCCATAATGGGACCGTTATTAGTGGAATAAGTTTTGAATTTTTTCGGAATTAATTTCCCGTTTTCTGTATAATTTATTGTGATTTCCTTTTCAATTACCGGCAAGAGCTTATTGTCGAATTCATAGAATAATTTTCCGTTTTTATTGGTGATTTTTTCTGCATACATATCGGCAACATCAACGTTTGATGAGGTATGCATCCAGCCACAATTTTCATTGAATCCCTGATAAATAAAAAATTGTCCCCAGGTTACTGCTCCGTAAACATTCAAGCCTTCTTCACTGGTAATCTGAACTTCTGGTCTGAAGTAAAAAGTAGTATGCGGATTAATGTATAAAATAGCATTTCCGTCGGCTGTTTTTGATGGTGCAAAAGCAAAACCGTTAGACCCGGTCTGAACATATTTTTCTCGTTCTACATAAGCCACTTTATCATTATTTCCCGAATAAAAAGCTTTTAATTCTGCTGTAGAAAGATCTGCAGTACTTATCGCGCCAATACTTCCGTCTGTCCAAAGCAATGGAAACCAAGGTTCAAAATGCGTTAAGATTGCCGGTTTTACTTCCGGATGTTTATACAGATAAAAGTTAATAGCATCTGCATAACTGTCCAATAATTTTTTAAGCCATGATGGTGCTTTTTTATAGTCGGCTTTGGCATCCTCAACATCAATCAGAAGTTTAATTTCTAAATCATTATATAAAACGGCTTGTCCTTTAATTTCTGAAAGTCGGCCTAATTTTTCAATATAATTCATTTCGATTCTTTTAAAATCGTCCTCACATTGCGCATAAAGCAATCCGAAAACAGCATCAGCATCCGTTTTTCCATAAATGTGTGGAATACCCCAATTGTCCCGAATTATGGTTGTTTGCTGTGCTAGTTTCTCTAAACGATTAACTTCTTTTGAACTTATTTTTTGTGCCGAAATCTGAAAACTGATGCAGCCAATTAAAAAAGTAAATTTTATTATTTTTAAAGAATGAAACATGCTTATTTGATATTAAATTTTTGTCCTGCGGTATAAATGCTCATTTCCAGTTTTTCAATAGAAATTAGGTTGTTTTTTTTAGATTTTAAAATTCCTTTAGGATTTTTAACGACAATGACTTCGCTTTCTCCAGCGACTTCAACCTGATTGTTTCGAACAATAATTGCGGTTGCTTCATCAATTCCGATTCCGGTTAAAGTAGGAAATTCAACCAAAGCAGAAAGTAAACGATTGTAACGATTTCTCTTTAAAAAATGCTGATCAATCACAGCTGTTTTCAATAATCCCAATCCTTCGGAAGTTTCTAAATTATCATATCGGATATTGTCAAAAGTACCGGAATACTCTTTTTGCAGTTTCTGGTTTCCGGTAATCATTTTTTCAGACATTACAGCTGCTCCGGCGCTTGTTCCGGAAATTGTGCTTCCGTTTTCATAGGCTTTTTGAATGGCGGTTTTGATTGGTGTATTTTGAACCACATTCATAAAACGACTTTGATCACCACCGCTTATAAAAATCAGTTTTGCTTTTTGAACCGAATCGGTAAGGACTTTATTTTGAGAAGTTTCTTTGTTGAAATTCAACATCACAATTGGGTTTTGAGTAAGCTTTACCATTTGAGTTTTAAAGAAAATAAACGAACTGTCTGGTTCTTCACTCGACATAGGTAAAACCACGATATAATCTTTTTTTCCTAATTCGGCTACAGCCAAAACCTGTTTCATTAAAGCGTCAGAACGATCTCCGCCGCCAATAATAAATAGTTTTCCTTTTGGAGTTTGCGCATGGAGAAAATTAAAAATGAAAAAAAACAGCAATGCAATAAATTGATTCGACGAAAACCTAAAAGGAAATTTATTTTTCATGGATTGAAACGATTAAGTAGATTATCTTATAATGTGATATTTCGTTTAAAAGCACAACCTAATTCGATAATGGAATCCGTTTTCGCAATGCCCGGAATACTATCAATTTTCTCGTATAGAATTCGGCGCATGTGTTCGTGATTCTTCGCAATAATTTTGATGTAAAGAGTAAAAGAACCCGTTACATAATAACATTCTGTGATTTCGGGAATATCTTTTAACGCTTCGATAATTCGATCTGAATCAGAATCTTTATTCAATGTTATTCCGGTAAAAGAAGCCCAGTCGTATCCAATCTTTTTTTCTTGTATAATTGGTTTTATTCCGCCAATTACTCCTTGTTCTATCATTCTGTTGATACGCTGATGCACCATCGTGTTTGATATTTTCAAATTAGCAGCAATTGCAGAAAAAGCCATTCTTCCGTCTTTTTCCAATTCCTTAATTATATTGATATCAAATTCGTCTAATGTTTCCATTCTTTTAAATTGAGTTTACTTTTAACATTCATAAAAGTAATTATTTTTTTTAATAAAAGGTTCTCAAATTGAATTTATGATAAAATCATATTTTACTTTTTAAAGTATAAATTTATATGTTTTGACTTATTTGATTAAAATTAAAGTCAAATATTGATTTTAAATAGCTTAAATTAATATTTTTAAATACTTTTGTAGCTCTAAAAAAGAAAGATCATGATTCATACTGAAAATACCCTTTCGTCAAAATCAGAAATTTTGATTGAAAAAGAAAATAAATACGGCGCTCATAATTATCATCCGCTTCCGGTTGTGCTGGAAAGAGGAGAAGGTGTATATGTTTGGGATGTTGACGGGAAGAAATATTATGATTTTTTATCGGCTTATTCTGCGGTAAATCAAGGGCATTGTCATCCTAAAATTGTGAAAGCAATGGTGGATCAGGCTCAAAAATTAACTTTAACTTCTCGTGCTTTTTATAACGATCAATTAGGAAATTACGAAGAATATGTAACGAAGTATTTTGGTTTTGATAAAGTACTGCCAATGAATACAGGTGCTGAAGCAGTTGAAACGGCATTGAAAGTTTGTAGAAAATGGGCATATGAAGTAAAAGGAATTCCCGAAAATCAAGCGCAGGTTATTGTGTGTGAGAATAATTTCCATGGAAGAACGACTACTATTATTTCTTTTTCTAATGATGAAACTGCCCGTAAAAACTTTGGCCCGTTTACAGATGGATTTATAAAAATTGAATATGATAATCTTGAAGCTCTTGAAAAAGCTTTAGAAGCATCAAAAAATATTGCCGGATTTTTGGTTGAACCCATTCAGGGAGAAGCTGGAGTTTATGTACCTTCTGAAGGTTATTTGGCGAAAGCAAAAGCTTTATGCGAGAAACACAATGTTTTGTTTATTGCTGATGAAGTTCAGACTGGAATTGCCCGTACCGGAAAATTATTAGCCGTTCATCACGAAAATGTACAACCTGATATTTTGATTTTAGGAAAAGCAATTTCTGGCGGAGTTTATCCGGTTTCTGCTGTTTTGTGTAACAACGAAATTATGAATGTGATTAAACCGGGGCAACACGGTTCTACTTTTGGAGGAAATCCTGTTGCAGCTGCTGTTGCAATTGCAGCTCTGGAAGTGATCAGAGAGGAAAAACTAGCTGAAAATGCAGAGCGTTTAGGAATTATTTTAAGAAAAGGATTAAACGAAATTGCGGAAAGAAATAACTTGATTACACTGGTTCGCGGAAAAGGTTTATTAAATGCGATCGTAATCAATTGTGGAGAAGATTCTGATTTAGCCTGGGAAATTTGCCTGAGATTCAGAGACAACGGATTATTGGCAAAACCTACTCACGGAAATAAAATCAGATTGGCACCGCCATTGGTAATGACAGAAACTCAAGTTCAGGAATGTCTTGAAATTATTGAGAAATCGTTGAATGATTTTAGAGATTAAGTTTTCTTTTCAATAAAATAAACAAAGGCTGCAGGACTTTCTTGCAGCTTTTTTGTTTTGTAATAGTGTGGAATTATGTAACAAACGAAAATAATTATATAATTTTTTAAATCATGATGAGAAGTAGTTTTGGATGTCTTCAAAAAGAAACAATTAAGCATAAAAACGTTTTCTTATTTCATTTCAATCTGGAGACTATTAAACAAACCAAAAACGGAATTATAAACTTAAATTCAATTTCAAAATGGCTTACTCAAATACTGATATCACTCGTTTTTTAGATGCGCAAAATAAACTTTATCTTACTGCACTTTCTGAAATTAGAAATGGAAAAAAGGAAAGTCATTGGATGTGGTTTATTTTTCCTCAAATAAAAGGATTAGGAAAAAGTACTATTGCTAAATATTATGCACTTGCAGATCTTCATGAAGCAGAAGAGTTTCTTAATCATCCTGTTTTGCTAAAACATTTAATTGAAATTTCACAACTTTTGCTGACTTATAAAACAAAATCGATCGAAGCGATTTTGGGAGAATTGGATGCAAGAAAATTACGTTCGTCAATGACGCTGTTTTCTCAGGTCGAAAATGCTAATCCGATATTTCAGGAAATAATAGATACTTTTTTCTCCGGCTATTCAGATCCTTTAACTTTATCAATGATTGCAGCCAATACAGAAATTGCGATGGCTTCTTAAGATTTAACTGCTATAAAATAAAATAGATTTTATATTAATTTTCAATCTTATTTATAAAATCATATAAAAAAATCATCCCGCCAAAGCAGGATGATTTTTTACATTTATGAAAGTTTCAACTTAGCTACTGTAACCTGGATTTTGGGTAATTTTTTTGTTCGCATCAGTTTCGCTCAATGGTATTGGGAAAACCAATTCGTCTGCATCGTAAAGAAGCAAATCAGAACCATCACCATCAGAACTAATATCTATAGAACGTTTTGTTCTGCGGATATCATGAATTAAAAATCCTTCCATTCCTAATTCTAATTCGCGTTCCAATAAAATATCATCAATGGTTACTGCAGCTAAATTATCAGCTTTAGCTCTTGATCTGATGATGTTGATATCATCAAGAGGCGTATTTCCTAATGTTGTTCCAGTTCTAAGATTGGATTCTGCTCTTATTAAATACATTTCGGCTAAACGGATAATTCCAACATTTGCAAATTGATCTGTAAATTTTGAAGTTAAAAGCCTTCCGTTATCATCATTTACATAGTTGAATGTTGCTCTGTCATCAGGATCACTAAATTTTTCCAAATAAGCATCTCTAATAGTAAAATCGCCACCACGGCCTCCATTGCCTTCAGAGGCGTAAAAAGTTACAGCGTCATTTAAACCTGTTTGTTTTGTAATCTGAATAGCAAAAACATCTTCTTCTTTATCTGTTTCGTGATTAAAAGCACCAGCATAGGTTTGAGATAGCGAATGTCCGCTGTTTTCAATTACATCATTTGCTGCGTCTCTTGCCCCGGCATAATTTCCTTGTTGCAAATATACTCGTGCCAGCAAAGCTCTTGCAGCATATTTATCAGCATAAAAACTGTTTTCTTCAGGAAGATTAGTGTAGGCTAAATTTAATCCGTCAATAATTACCTTATATACTTCATCAACAGTACTTCTTTCTTTAGAAAGATCAACATTAAAATCAGAAATAGCTGTGGGTCTGATCACAACTCCCAATTGGCTATTGGCTTTTCCGCTTACGTAGGGTTTTGCAAAAAAGCGAACCAGATCAAAATAAGCCAATGATCTTAAAAAGTTAGCTTCACCAATCATTCGGGCTTTTTTATCCGAATCTTTAACTTTGTTTATATTTTCGATAACCGTATTTGAGGCATTAATTATCTCATAACATCTTGCGTAACTTCCTTCAATAATTACATTGCTAGATAACATCGATTTAATATACATTTGTCTTAGCTCTCCAAAAGTACCTCTCCATCTTAAATCGGTAGTGCTTAATACACCGCTTACACCTAACAGATCGGCATAAAGTAAAATCCTTCCTCCATAAGCATTACCATTGGCAGCCAGGGCATAAGCTCCCGTAAGAACATTTGTAACCCCACTTTCAGTACTTAAAGTTACAGATGCGTCTTCTCTTTGCTTAGGTTCTATGTTTAATTCGTTTTCACAACTTGCAAAAAAGACTGCGAAAATTATAAATAAGATTAATTTATTTGCTTTCATCTTGTTGTTTTTAAAAATTAATATTTACTCCCATTGCAAAGGTTTTTGCGGGTGGTGCAGAGTAAAAATCTTCTCCGACACGTGGACTGGTTTTGCTAATGTCATCTCTTCTTGCTTCAGGATCTGTCCCTTCATAACCTGTAAAAGTAAGTAAGTTAACGGCTGTAATATATACTCTTAAACTGCTCATTCCTGCTTTATTTACAGTTTCTTTAGGTAATGAATATCCAAAAGTTAAGTTTCTTAAACGTACAAAATCAGACTTGTCTAAATAACGCGTTGATTCCTGAGTTCCATTTGATCCCAGATATCTTGCCTGCGGAACATTGGTAATATCACCAGGATTTTGCCAACGATTTAACTGGTCCAAAGTTTGGTTGTCAAAATAATCTGCAGCAGTAGATTGGTATAAACCTGCTGAATTATAAATACTCGCGCCCCATTCTCCCTGAAAAGTAAAGGTGAAGTCAAAACCTTTGTAGGTCATGGTATTTGTTAAACCAGACATTAAAGTTGGGAAAGGATTACCGGCAACAATTCTTTTAGCTTCACTATAATCGTTCGTCGTACTTTTGTCAATACTTCCGTCTGTATTTTTTGTGTTTTTTACAAAAAGTGCATCTCCGTTCGCAGGATCAACTCCGGCATATTCTACTAGATAAAAGGAAGAAATATTTTCTCCCGTTCTGTTAATAGTATAATCAGAGATAATATCTGTATTGTCGTTTGGCAGTGATTTTACTTTTGATTGATTCGTTGTAACGTTGATACTGGTATTCCATCTGAAATCTTGTGTTTCAATATTTTTTGTGTTTAAAGTAAACTCAAAACCATTACTTCTGATTTTTCCGATGTTTTTATTTATATAAGAAGCACCTGAACTTAAAGGCAAAGGCACTTCAAAAAGTAACCCGTCTGTGTCTTTTTGATAATAATCTGCTTCAAAAGTGATTTTGTTTAAAAAGCCAACTTCTACACCAAAATCTGTCTGAGTTGATTTTTCCCAGGTTAAATCATTGTTTCCAGCCTGATCAAACGTAAGACCCGATTTTAAGTTGTAGGGATTTGGTTTGTATAATTGACGAGAAGCGAAATTTCCTATTTCAGCATTTCCTAATTTACCCCAGCTTCCTTTTAATTTTAAATAAGTCAAAACAGTATTATCTTTCAGAAAACTTTCCTCAGACATTACCCAACCTGCAGAAAATGCAGGGAAAATTCCAAATCTTTCATTTTTTCCAAAACGAGAAGAACCATCTCGACGAACACTGGCCTTAAAAAGATATTTGCCCGCATAAGAGTAATTTAATCTTCCGAATTGCGAAACGAAAGCATAATCTGTTTCACTGCCGTGTCCTTCGTTAACTTCCGCACCGCCATCTACAGTATGAAAATCATCATTTGGAAAATAAATACTATTTACATCCTGGTATCTTCTGTTGTATTTGTTGAATTCCATACCGGCAACAACATTTAAAACGTGCTTTTCAGCAAATGTTTTATCGTAAGTAAAATAATTACTAAAAACATAATTTTCAGTATTTACGGAAGTAGCAAAAACGGCTCCGTCAGTTGCCATGAATGGTGCATCTTTGCCTTGCCAGTAATCTTCGGTTTGCGTTAAAAGATCATAGGAGAAATCAGAATTGAATTTTAAACCATTTACAATTTTTAGTTCTCCAAAAACTTTTCCGGTAACTCTGCGCATTATTGTTTTCCACGAAGTATTGTCTTTGGCTAATAAGTAGTTAACATATTCTGTATTCGGGTTTGGCGATCCATCTTCTAATCGGGCTTTCGAAATTGGAGCCTGAGCTACAGATTGCAAAGGAGTAGAGAAGGAGTTATCATCCTGAACCCTGTTGATTACCGATCTTGAAAAACCAATGTTCATGCCGGCAGTAAAACGATCAGAAACCTTGTGAGATACATTAGATCTTGCCGTAATTCTTTCCAGATCATTACTGTCAACGATTCCCGTTGTATTATTATAGGCACCTGAAAAAAAGTATTTTGTTTTTTCATCTCCACCAGAAACAGAGAAATCAGCATCAGTTGTATAACCGGTTCTTAGTGCGATATCTTGCCAGTTTGTGTCAATTTCTCCATTTCTCCAGTCGGTTCCCTGAGAAAGATATTCTAATTCATCTTCAACAGATTCTAAATCGTCGACATTTCTACCTGCTTCCTGTAGCAACTCAACATATTGTTTTGCATTTAGCCATTTCTTTTTATGAGTAGCTTCGCTAACACCTTGCGAAAAGTTGATCGAGAAATTTCCTTTACCTTCTTTTCCTTTTTTGGTCGTAATTATTACAACTCCATTAGCTCCACGCGCTCCATAAATGGCAGCAGAAGAAGCATCTTTAAGTACATCGATTGATTCTATTTCGTTAGGACTTAAAGTTAATAATGGATTGGTTGGTGAACCATTGCTGGATTCGTTGTCATTAATAAGCGGAATTCCGTCTAAAACATAAAGAGGCTGCGTTCCGGCACTTATACTCGCCGCACCACGAACTCTAATGTTTATTCCTCCCTCAACTTTACCATTTGTTTGTGTAATTTGAACTCCTGCCAGTTTACCTACTAATGCATTTTGTAAGTTTGAAACTGGTATTTGCTGGATATCTTTTGCTGTTACACGAGCAATATTATCGGTTAAATTCTTTTTTGATTGTGTACCGTAACCTACAACAAGTACGGCCTCTAATTCATTTTGTGTTTCAACTAATTCAATTGTCATATTGTTAGAAGCCTGCACATTTATAGTAGCAAAACTCACGTAACTAACAGTTAAAATATCACCTTTTTTCGCGGCAATTTTAAAATTACCATCAAAATCGGTTTGTGTACTTGCACTGGTTCCTTTCAGAATAATATTTACTCCCGGAATTGGAACCCCTTTTTTATCAATAACCTTACCGGTAATATATCCTTCCTGAGCGGCTGCTATCTGTGCAAATAGTATCAATACGAACCATAAAAAATGCTTTAACTTAATTTTCATTTTTCAAATGTTTAGGATTAGTTTTCCCAAATATCTTAAATATATGTTAATTAAAACATCTTTATTAACATTAAATATAACATTTTAATTTATTTTTGTATTATTTATAACTTTACACCTTTGTAAAACCCTTTTTTTGAAAAAAATAGCCAATAAATTATTGAATATTTAACTTGTGATTTGTAAAATCTATTTAATATTTATTAATTAACATATTATATGTGATAATTATTGCTTTTTTTAAAATGCATAATAGATTGTTTGATTTTGTTCTTTATTTTAATAAAAAAGCGATTGTTTATAAAACAATCGCTTTTTGTTATAATTACTTAAAATATCAAAAAAAGTAATTATGTTTTTAATCTAAAATCGGACCTTTTTAAGTTCCCATAAAGTTTTTATAAAAGTATCTACATCCTGAGTTGTGTTGTAAAAAGCCAGCGAAGGGCGAACTGTAGTTTCAACTCCCATTCGGCGTAAAATTGGCTGCGCACAATGATGGCCAGTTCTCACAGCAACTCCTTCTTTGTTTAGAGCCTGTCCAACCTGATCGTTTGAATATCCTTGTAAATTAAAAGATAACACACTTGCTTTGTCTTTTGCAGTGCCTATTAATCGTACACCTGGAATTTCCTTTAATAACCGGGTAGCATAGTCTAACAAATAATGTTCGTACTGACCAATGGTATCTATCCCAATTTTGGTTACATAATCGATTGCGGCTCCAAGACCAATTGCATCGGCAATATTTCCTGTTCCGGCTTCAAAACGATTGGGTGCTTTATGGTATTTTATTTCCTCAAAAGTCACATCCTGAATCATATTACCACCAGCTTGATACGGCTGCATTTCGTTCAATAATTCTTCTTTGCCATATAATGCCCCAATTCCGGTTGGACCAAACAATTTATGACCTGAAAAAACAAGCCAATCCGGATTTAAATCCTGAACATCAACTTTCATATGCGAAACTGATTGCGCGCCGTCTATTAAAACTTTTGCTCCGGCAGCATGCGCCATTTCAACTATTTTTTTGGCTGGAGTTACGGTTCCAAGAGCATTCGAAACCTGAGTAAAAGCAACCAAACGTGTTTTTGAATTCAGTAGTTTTGCGTATTCATCCAATAAAATCTGACCGTCATCGTCTACCGGAATTACTCTGAGTTTCAAACCTTTTTTATCGGCCAGTCTTTTCCACGGAACAATATTCGCATGATGTTCCAGATTACTAACGATAATTTCATCTCCGGCGACCAAATTAGGATCGCCCCAGCTTTGCGCCACAAGATTAATTCCTTCTGTTGCACCACGAACAAAGACAATTTCATTTACTGAACCGGCATTTAAAAACGTTTTTACTTTTTCGCGGGCAGCTTCATAAGCATCAGATGCCCGGGCAGCTAACTCATGTGCCGCACGATGAATATTCGAATTTTCGTGTTCATAAAAATAAGCGATACGATCAATAACAGCTTGCGGTTTTTGAGTTGTTGCGGCATTATCAAACCAAACTAGCGGTTTTCCATTTACAGTTTCACGCAGAATTGGGAAATCTTTTTTGATTAATTCTGCATTAAAATTGTTCCCTGTAATACCGCCAAATTCTTTTAATCCAAAAGTATTTCCAATAATTGCATTTGTGTTTTTTTGATCAAAAGCAAATGGATTCTGATCTAAAAAATAGTATGAATTTGGGCTTTCACTTCCGCCTGACGAAAAATCAACACGTTTTCTGAATTGCGTATCAACCATTTCGAGAGCCAATTTTAATTCTGCCTCAAAAGAAGAATTTTCAGTTTGGAATGGTAAATATTGATTATTCAACAGTAATGACGAAAAAAACGATTCTTCATTAATTTGTGATGCACCTTCATTTTTCAAATTAATATCATTAAATCCAGTTTGTGGATTATTGATATTTAAAGCATTATTTTCAGGAACTCCCGATGAAGGAATACCATATTGAGGATCAAAACCTGCGCCTGCATTCGGATACAATGCAGAAGCACTCGAACTTTGATTAGCAATAGTTGGAGAGGCTCCAAAACCACTAAATGAAGTTGGAAAAGGCTGTACATGTAACGGACTTTGCGTTGGAAATGGTGCAATGATATTGGCACCACCTGCATGCAAAAGTGTTTCTGCAATTTTTGTCGCACGAGGATGTTCGGCTCTATCCGGACTCAACGAAATTTCTTTCGGAAATTCATTGGGTAAAGTTTGGAACAACTCATTGGCTAAATTTTGCAAATCGTCAATGTTTGGTAATCCGTTTTCGTTAGTATTTATACTCATGATACTTTCCTATTTCTACATCTTCTAAAACAGCAATTGCATCATCAACCAAAATGGCTAAAGAGCAATAAAGAGATACTAAATACGAAGCAATGGCTCTTTCATTGATGCCCATAAAACGAACAGATAGTCCAGGTGATTGTTCCCCCTGTAAACCAGGCTGAATTAATCCGATAACACCCTGACGGCTTTCTCCGGTTCTCAACAAAATAATTTTCGATTTTCCGTTTTTAATAGGTAATTTATCTGAAGGTATAAGAGGAATTCCTCTCCAGGTTAAAAATTGTGATCCAAACAAAGAGGTAGTAGGAGGGGGAACGCCACGACGTGTACATTCACGACCAAAAGCAGCAATCGCTAACGGGTGAAGTAAGAAGAATCCAGGTTCTTTCCACACTTTTGTAAGCAACTCATCTAAATCGTCCGGAGTTGGTGCGCCAGTTCGCGTTTTTATTATTTGAGAAGGCGCAACGTTGCTTAATAATCCATAATCTTTATTATTGATTAATTCACTTTCCTGACGTTCTTTGATCGTTTCGATAGCCAAACGAAGCTGTTCTGAAATTTGATTGTATGGCTTACTATACAAGTCCGAAACACGGGTGTGAACTTCAACAATAGTTTGCACGGCTGCTAAATTATACTCTCTTGGATTCTCGATATAATCGACAAAAGTATTGGGTAAAACCCTTTCGTCTCGTGCAGAACAATCTACTTCGATATGACTTCCGTCTTTTACTTTATTCAGACGAAATACGCCAGATTCTACAGGTGTCCAATGCAATAAATGCGTTAACCAACGTGGAGAAATAGTTCCGATTTGAGGGACTGTACGGGTTGCAATTGCTAACTGTCTTGCTGCAACATCGCCTAATGCGGTCTGTTGTTGTTTAGATTCTGCCATTTTGTTTTTGGTTTTTTTTTAATTAATAATTTATTCTTTTTGGATACCTTAAAGTTATTGATAAAATTTAAAAATCTAGTCAAATAGTTCATCTATAGATAGATATCTTTCTCCTGTGTCATAATTAAAAGTGAGAATCACGGCATTTTCCGGGATATCTTTTAATTTTTTTGCGATTGCAGAAAGTGCTGCACCGGTTGAAATGCCTGCAAATATGCCTTCTTCTTTTGCAATTCTTTTAGTGAACGTGTACGATTCATTCTTATCAACTGTTATGATTTGATCGACATATTCACGATTGAAAACTTCGGGAATAAAGCCAGCACCAATTCCCTGAAAGGGATGTGGTGCTGGTAAACCCCCGCTTAAAACCGGAGATAATGCGGGTTCAACCGCAAAGGTTTTTAGATTTGGAAAATGTTGTTTTAGAATTTTTGATACACCGGTAATATGGCCTCCGGTTCCAACGCCGGTAATCAGATAATCGATTCCGTCGGGGAAATCGGCGAGAATTTCCAGCGCCGTTGTTTTTTCATGAATTTCTACATTCGCTTTATTGGTAAACTGCGATGGTAAAAATGAATTTTTAATCGTTGCTGCTAGTTCTTTTGCTCTTTCTACTGCTCCCGAAGTTCCTTTTTCACGAGGCGTTAAAATAAATTCGGCGCCATACGCATTCAGAATTCTTCTGCGTTCAACACTCATCGATTCTGGCATAACCACAATAACTTTGTAGCCTTTAACTGCCGCAACTAATGAAAGTCCGATTCCGGTATTTCCCGAAGTTGGCTCTATAATAGTGGTTTCTTCATTTATCAGCCCTTTTTTTTCTGCATCTTCAATCATAGCCAATGCAATTCGGTCTTTTATACTGGATCCCGGATTTGATTTTTCAAGTTTAATCCAAACTTCGTGCGATTTAAAAAGTTTATTTAATCTTATATGAGGCGTGTTTCCAATCGTCTCTAAAATGTTTTGATATTTCATTGGTTTTGGTGTTTTTTTAAATGGAATAAAAAATGGGCGCCGGAAAAGGATTATTGTCCCTGATCTTGATTTCATTTTTATGATAGACAACAGAATTTGAAGGTACAGTGTAGGTTAGCCAGACATTTCCTCCAATAATAGAATCTTTTCCTACTTTCGTCTGTCCGCCCAGAATAGTACTATTGGCATAAATAATTACATTGTCCTCAATGGTTGGATGTCTTTTTACAAAAGCCTCCTCTTTTTTTACACTCAAAGCCCCAAGCGTCACTCCCTGATAAATCTGCACATTATTGCCAATAATCGCTGTTTCACCAATTACAATTCCTGTTCCGTGATCAATGGCAAAATCAGTCCCAATCTCAGCACCGGGATGAATTTCAATACTTGTTTTAATATGTGCGTATTCCGAAATAGTTCTGGCGAGCAATTTTAAATCCTGTTTCCATAACTGATGAGAAAAACGATAAACTGCAATAGCAAAAAATCCAGGATAGGAATACAATACTTCCTCTAATGATTTTGCTGCAGGATCTTTTGTGAAAATCGTCAGGGCGTCATTTAACGCTTCCTTATGCAACAATGGTATGATGTTGAAAAAAGTGGTCGTCTGCTCTTTATCCTGCACCGTTTTTGTTGAAAAATCTAAAACTAGTTCGTCAAATTGGTTTTTAAGTTGAGTGAATTTGTATTTGATAGTTTCTTCTGACTCTAATGATTTTGATGTATTCGAGAACAAGATCACAAATAAGTTATCTACAAACTGGTGAATTAATTTCTTATCAGGAAGAATCAATAGCTCCTGATGCTGTTTGGCAATTTCCTGATAAAATGAATTCATAATTGATTATTTTAAAATTAGAAAAATGATTTTTATTTCTTCAAAAGCGCACCACCGGGCATCACTTCTGGTTTTAGTTTAAACTTGCTGTATTCTACAACTCCCGTTCTGTCTGCCCATTCAAAATAAGAAGCAGAAAGTTTGTTGACAATTCCCGGATTTTGTTGTGCGACATTGGTTGTTTCTCCACGGTCCGTTTCAATGTTGTAAAGCTCCCATTCATAAGAAGGATAAGTTGAAACTAATTTCCATTTTCCGTCACGAACCGCTCGGTTTCCGGCTCTTTCCCAAAATAATGGTGCGCCTCTGTTTACTTCAGAAACATTATCGAATAGAACTGGTAATAAGCTTTTTCCAGCTAATGGATTTGAATTAACACCATTGTATTCCTTCGGATATTCAATTCCGGCCAATTCGTAAAAAGTAGGAGCAAGGTCAATAATATGCCCGGTTCCTTTATCGATTCGGCCCGCTTTTATTTTTGATGGAAACCAGGCAATAAACGGCGAACTAAAACCACCTTCGTGCATGTTGTTTTTGTATTGCTGTAATGGCGTATTAGATAAATAAGCCCAGTTTTGTTCCTGATAATCAAACGATCCTGAAGTTCCTACAGGTCCGTCGTTTCGAACTAAACCTCTTCCAAGTGGATTGTAAGTATTGAATCCGCCTTGAGCACCATTGTCAGAAATGAAAATGATAAGCGTATTTTTATCTTTTTTTAGTGCTTTTAATTTCTCCAGAACTTTCCCCACATTCTGATCCATGTTGTCGACCATTGCGGCATAAACTTCCATTTTGGCTTTCCAGAATTGCTTTTCGTCGTACGTCAGTTTGCTCCATTCCGGAACTTCGGGATCTCTTGGAGCTACATTTTGATTGGCTGGTAAAATGCCGTTTGCTTTTAGTTTTTCAATTCTTTTCTCTCTTAAAATATCCCATCCTTCATCAAACTTTCCTCTGTATTTGGCAATATCAACTGGTTTTGCCTGCAGCGGCCAGTGCGGCGCTGTAAAGGCTAAATACAAAAAGAAAGGTTTATTTTCTTTGTTTTGCTCGTCTAAGAAAGTAACAGCATTATTCCCGATTTCATCTGTAAAATAATAGGAATCATCTTTTGGATGCAGTTCTTCATTGTTACGAAGCAATTTTACCGGATAAGGTGTTTTTCCGAAAGGCAAACCTTTGGTGTCAAAATAATTCGAAGCGCCTTTTAAGATGCCGTAAAATTTGTCAAAACCTCTTTGGTTCGGCCATTGTGCCTGATCTTCAGAACCAACATGCCATTTTCCTGACAAAATAGTGCTGTAACCTCCAGAACGGAAAACTTCTCCCAGAGTCAAAGATTCTTTATTCAGATAACCTTGGTAAGCCGGCAACCCTAAATTGACATCAAAAAATCCCATTCCGGCTTTGTGCTGATATTGTCCCGTTAAAAGGGAACCTCGGGTTGGCGCACAAATCGAATTATTGTAAAATTCGCGTAAGCGTAAACCTTCACTGGCTAATTTATCCAGATTGGGTGTTTTAATTTCAGAACCATAATTTCCTAAATCGGAGTATCCCATATCATCCACCATAATCAGAATAATATTGGGTTTTGATGTTGCATTTTGTGCATTCGATTCTATAGAACCTACAAATCCTGAAAGAAGGAGTGAAAATAGAATGCTTTTAACTTTGTAATTCATTTTAATAGTACTTTTTGTGAGTTGTTTTTTTGTTTTAAGCGATAAATATTCTTTAAGCTTTGCCATTTTTGTTGCCGCAGAAATGAACTTTTTATTATATTATCAATGATTTACTTGAAGCAAAAGCATCAAATAAATAGTTAAATAGCAATAAGAATTTTAAATAATCTGATAAGGTTTCGTTTTCTGATATTTGATTCGGAAGAAACATTTTTAAACGAAATAGTGAGGAAGAATTAGCAACAGCTGCACATATAACAAAGGCTGTTATAGGTGTGATTTTTAAGAAGAATGTAATTTAATCTGTTTGCTGTTGTTTTCAAAATGTAGCTCTTTAGGTTTTAAACTCTACTAAATCTATAGACAAAGTTAAATTTAATATAAAGATATCCAAATAAATATGTAATTATTTTTTAAAAAAAGAGCGTTTTTAAATTTAATTTATTGATTATTAGTTGTTTGAATTTGTTTTTTGCTTAGATCATAATTAAAAAAAGCATATATAAAATGTAATTTTAAATACATTTTATACATGCTTTAGATTTGAGGAAAGAATTTAACGGATTTTTGTCATTTCGAGGAACGAGAAATCACATAAAGTGAAGACACACAGTGCGTCGCTCTCTGGATGTGATTTCTCGTTCCTCGAAATGACTTTATCAGTGTTGAAAAGGGAATTTTAAAGAAATGATTAAACATAGCCCGAGGTTTCAACCTTGGGAACACAATGCATATAGCCGTTTCTCCCGCTCCCAAGGTTGAAACCTTGGGCTATGTCTAACATAAGCAGATCTATATGAATAAAATAGTTTCTATTTTTGTCTTAAATAGAAACGCTTTTATAATATTGCATTTAAACTTACGCGCTTCAACGGATTAAAATCCGCTGCTACAAATAGTTCGTTCCTACGCAACTTTGAAAAAAATCATTAAAATCTTTTAATCTGTGGCTTAAAAAACTTTGCACCTTTGCGAGATTAATTTTATTTTCCAAACAATAGAAAAGCAATAATCAAAGTCACAATCACATTAAACAATTGTGCAATTAAAAAGGCATACAAAGGTTTTCTGCTATTATTTTGAAGCAAATCTTTAAAATTAGTTTCTAAGCCAATGCTGGTAAAGGCTAATGCAAACCAGATTCCCTGCAAATTTTTTAAACTGTCTTTTACTGCGTCCCGAACTTCAGAAGTAAGGAAAAAAGAAAAAACAATTGAAGCCAGAATAAAACCAATAACAAATTTTGGAAAACGCTCCCAAATAACGCTTAAGGTAGGTTTTGATTCTTTGGCTTCCGCCGAATTATTATGCGTGTACGTCCAGTAAACTGAGATTGCAAATGCTGCTAATCCTAACAATACATTTTGAGAAAACTTAACAATGGTGCTAATTTTTAAAGCTGTTTCGCCCACCAAAGTTCCAGAAGCCACAACAGCTCCCGAAGTATCAATACTTCCTCCGAGCCAGGCGCCGGTTACTTCTTCAGGGAAATTGAAATATTTGGCAATTATCGGCATGAAAATCATCATTGGAATGGCGGTTACCAATACAATCGAAATCACATAAGACAGTTTTTTTGAATCGCCTTTGATTGCGCCGGAAGTTGCAATTGCTGCAGAGACACCACAGATGGAAACGGCACTCGAAATCATCATGGTCAATTCATCATCTACTTTTAATTTTCGGCAAAGCCAAAAAGCAAAATACCAAACAGATAAAACCACAATCAAAGCCTGAATTAATCCTAATGCCCCTGCCTTTAAAATATCTGAAAAAATCACACTTGTTCCCAGCAAAACCAATCCGATTTTCACAAAAACTTCTGTAGAAAGGGCAGAGCGAAACCATTCAGGAAGTTTCAAAAAATTTCCAATAGCCAAACCAATTATCAAACTGAAAATTACGGCTTCCAAATTGAGTGCTTTTACTTCAGTATTTCCTGCAATAATCAGAGCGAGAACAGTTAGAATATAAACAATTGGAAAAACCAGTAAAAAATATTTAACTGATTTTCCAATCAAAAAAGCACCGAAAGCACCAATTGAAATCAGATATAAAAATTGTATTCCGAGGATTTTTAAATTTTCGAAATCAAAAACATCTGAAATTAAATCGGTCCCGTTGGACCATTTGAAAACGGGAACTTCGGGAAGGAAAATAAATAACGAAATCCCGATGATTATAAATCCCAGAATTACGACTGTCCAGTCTTCGTGAATGGTAATTTTTTTTGGTTGAGTTGACATTTTAAATTAATGGTTATTGTTTAATAGAAAATAGAGTATAGAGTGTAGAAAATAGAAAAAATGTAAAGCGATCAAGTCGTGTGAATTGATCGCTTTTTTTCTAATCTTATTTATATTCTATGGTAACGTTATTCAGTTTTCCTGTGAAATTGAATGGAACTTTATATTTGTCTGAAACAGGAGAATTTCGATCTGCACCTACATCAATACCGTCTTTATAAATCGCAATTCTACCTTCGGATGCTACAATTGGTCTTTCTGCTACCTTTTGATCGTTGATATAGATTGATTCTGTTCCGGCAGGAAGATTACGGTCTTTGTTGCCTTTTGCAGGTTCAATATAGTTGAATTCAAATCTTAGTTTCGATTTTCCAACAGGTACTGGAATATTCGATTCCAAATGTTTAATGATACTTCCTGTGTTATGTGCTACAATGAATTTACCATCTTTAATAAATAAACTTAGTCCGTCAAATTCAGAACCGGAAGCAAAAAGAACGCCTTGTTCTGTTTTTGATTTTAGTTCGATATCAGCAGTGATTGTGAAGGGATCATTTTGAAATTGTGGTCCGCTGTAAGTAAGAAGCTGATCAATCCCAGGATATAAAACTACTTTGTTTTTCAATCCATAGGGGCTGCGT
This sequence comes from Flavobacterium frigidimaris, assembly GCF_002217275.1. Classification (NCBI taxonomy): domain Bacteria; kingdom Pseudomonadati; phylum Bacteroidota; class Flavobacteriia; order Flavobacteriales; family Flavobacteriaceae; genus Flavobacterium; species Flavobacterium frigidimaris. The sequence goes on along the minus strand of NZ_MUGV01000013.1, from coordinate 154,388 downwards.
TCTCTTCCTCCGGCGCTGTGTCCTAATGCATTGTCACTTAATGGATATACGTTGTATTTAATTGCTTCGGCATCAAATAAAGCTTGTAATTCTTTTACCTTTTCAGGGTATTTAGCAGCCAAATCGATACGTTCGTTAAAATCATCATTCAGATTATAGAGTTCCCAAACATCCTTAGAGAAATCTGTTCCCGATTTGTGAAAAACCGAAGCTTTCCAACCCTCTTTTACAATCGCTCGTTTTCCAAAAAGTTCGTAATACTGAACAGTATGGCGGTTTGGCGCCTCGGCATTTTTAAAGGAGTAAACCAAACTGGTACCTTCTATTGGTTGTTGTTTGTAGCCTTTGATTACTTCGGGAACTTTTGCGCCAGTTAGTTCGTAAATAGTTGGGGCGATATCAATTACGTGTCCATATTGTGTATGAATTTCGCCTTTTTTAAATCCGCCATTTGGATAATAGACAATAAGCGGCTGATGTGTTCCTCCTTCGCTATTAGGATCTGCCTTCCATAAACGGAAAGGTGTGTTTGTAGCTTGTGTCCATCCTGAAGGAGCATCTTCAAAGGAATGTTCTGTTCCTATTTTATCAATATTTTTATACAATTCAGCAACCTGTTTATCTTCATCTAAACTGCTTATATAGCCATTCAAAGTTCCATTGGTTGGACTATGACTTGATCCATTATCTCCAATACTTACCAAAATAACCGTATTATCTGACTGTCCTATTTCTTTCAAATAATTAACAATGCGTCCAAATTCATAATCGGCATGCGTTAAAAATCCGGCATATACTTCCATAAAGCGAGCATAAACTTTTTTCTGTTCCGGTGTTAAGCTATCCCATGCTTTCACAGTTGGATCACGATCTGGTAATATAGCATTAGCAGGTATTACACCCAATCTTTTTTGACGTGCAAATACTTCTTCACGATACCAGTCCCAACCTTTGTCGAATTTTCCTTTGTACAAGTCACTCCATTTTTTATCTACCTGATGTGGAGAATGAATGGCGCCCGTAGCAAAATAAAGAAAAAACGGTTTTTCTGGTTCGATCGATTTCTGATTGGCAATATAGCTGATGGCTTTATCGGCCAATAAAGTAGTCAAATGTTTGCTGTTGGGTTCAATATCAATCACCTTCGCATCTTCGTATAAGTTCGGATGATACTGATCTGTATGACCTAATTGAAATCCGTAGAAATGATCGAAACCACGCCCTACGGCCCATCTGTCAAAAGGTCCATTTGAAGTAATTTCATTAAGCGGAGCCACATGATATTTACCCACGGCAAAGGTGTTGTAATTATTTTCATGTAAAACTTCTGCAATCGTTGCTTTATCTGCAGGCATAATTGCATCATAACCAGGAAAACCGCTCGAACTGTAATTCAGTGTTCCCATGTGTACCGAATGATGGTTTCTACCCGTTAGCAATGCTGCACGTGTAGGAGAACATACGCCCGTTGAGTGAAAATTGGTATAACGAAGGCCGTTATTGGCCAAACTGTCTAATACCGGCGTTTCCATAAGTCCTCCAAAGGCGCTTGCAGTACCATAACCTGCATCATCAATAAGAAAAACCACTACGTTTGGTGCTCCCGCCGGAGCTTTTTTCTTTTCGGGATGATACTCTTGCGACTCAGCGACGGTCCTTCCGATTTTTCCCTTAAATTCTTTATCTGAAGTTAATTGTCCCGATTGCTGTCCATAGGTATTCATTAATAGGGAAGATGCGAAAAGCATACTAATCCCAGTTTTGAAAATTATTTTATTCATTGTAATTTTTTTTAATGTTATATTATTTCCTCTTTGATGTAATTTGTATCCATTTTAGTTTTATGAATATTTTAAAGCAAAGTGTCAATCAATTTTTTATTCAGTGTAAAGCCAAAACCTGGATTGTCATTTACGACAATATTGCCGTTTACAAACTGTTCCGGAGGACTAAGAAGTTCGGCACGCCATGGCACTTCACCATAAGCAAATTCGAGAATGGCAAAATTTGGGATATTCGCGCACAAATGTGCCGAAGCTGCTGTTGCAACTGGTCCGCTTGGGTTATGTGGTGCAACACGTACTTGGCCTAAAGCATTCGCTATGGCCGCGATGTTTTTCAACTCCTGTACGCCGCCACAATGTTTTACATCTGGCATAATAATGCTCAATGCATTTGCCTGAAGCAAAGGGGCAAAACCCTGAACTCCAAAAATGGCTTCACCTCCTGCCAGATTTTGCTTGATATTGTCTTTAATTTCTTTTGTCTCCTGAACAAATTTTTCCGGATTTACAGGTTCTTCAAACCAGTAAAGATTATAGGACTCAAGCCTTTTGGCAGTTTCGATGGCTAAATCACGGTTTAAATGACTATGAACATCGATAAGCAATTCAATGTCATTACCAATGGTTTGGCGAATTGTTTGAATACAATTCACTGCATAGTCAATATCAGCTTTCAACTTTGAAGGGGAAGATGTTAACGGAGCCATTTCGTCGAAAGGAGCCAATTTAACTGCCTTGAATCCATTTTTCATAGCTTCTTCGGCGTTGCGCTGAAAGTTAGCTACTGATCGGTGTCCGCTATTTTCTTTATCATTGTTGGCACGGTTTATATTGGCATATACTTTCACAGTATCTCTCAGTTTACCACCCAGTAGTTCATATACCGGAACACCCAGAGCTTTGCCTTTTAAATCCCAAAGTGCCTGTTCAATGCCGCTAAATGCTGTTCCGGAAATTTTGGACTGAAGCGATTTCTTCCACGCAAGTTGCCTGAATTGTTCAATGTTGAACGGCGATTGGCCTTTTACAAGTTCAAAAAAGTAAGACAGTTCTTTATGCAGTGCTTTGTCTCCTTCACCAGAAAGACCACCAAAGGCATGCGACGCTTCACCAAATCCGGATAAACCTTTATCAGTAATCAGTTCAATGAAATACCAGCTTCCTCTTTGGTTAACTTTTACATTATAGACTTTAATGTCAGTTACCAAAAGCTTATTTCCAAAAGTTGACTCTGGATGGAAATCAGGCGAAGCACTCATTACTGATGGAACAAGCGGCAAAACAGCGCCCAATCCGGCTATTTTTAAAAACGATCGTCGTGAAGAATTGGATGTTCCTATTTTCATTTTTTCCGTTTTACTGTTTACTGTCCTCTTTGATAAAATCTCTAAAAGCCTTTGCTGTTTCTTCCAAAATTTCAGGAGAAGTAGTATTGGCATCATCGGTTTTTACATGAAAAAACGGATGAGCATACGACACACCTGCAAATCTTTTATATCCTTTTTGGGCAACATAAATAAGTTCTCCACCCGGATTTTCATTCGCCAAAAACTTTACTGCATTAATTCCGGTAAAAGCAGTGTTGAAGGAGTTTTTTACCGGATCATTAAAGAAGAATCTTCGTTTAGGATCAGCATTGGTTTGTTTTACTAATCCTGAAGGGGTGTTTTTAAATTCCAGCGTTGCTGCACCTGCACCAAAATGAATCCACAGATGCGTTTTTTCTACTGGCGGTGCATTTCGTTCCAAATATTCATGTGCGCCTTTAAAAGCATGTTCATGACCTGAGTTAGCCGTAAACACAAAGGTATATTTCGATTTTAAGGAAGCTGCCCATTTGGCCAATGACAACCAAATGGCAATACCTGAACCCCGTTCTCCACCACAAGTAAACCAACCACTAATAGGAGTGGAGATTACAATGTATTGTTCGCCGTTTCCAATTGTACCGTAAACATTGCGGCCTTTTACCTCTTTAAAAGTCCCATTTATGGCCAAAGTAACTGCTGCGCCGTTTTTTACAAACGCCAACGCCTTAGCACTGTCTTTTGGAGCAATTAAAATAATTGGCACTTTCCACGGCTGCTGATCTTTATTGGTATTATAGGCTTCAATTTCTCCCGACTGATTGTCGGTTATAGCAATTATACCCTTAACTCCCAGATTAATAATTGAATCTATATATTTTTTTGGATTCCCTTTTTGTTGTTTAAGCGGAAGATGAATTAGGGCGATATTACTTTTGGTATACGCTTTAACTTTATCTGCTTCAACAAGGGTACCGGTCACGGTTCGATTAATGCTCTCGTTTACCCACCATAGAGGAAAGGCTTTTATAGTTTCTTTTCCGCTTGATAATGATACTTTCTCCGGGAAGAATTGTCGAATAGGAAATTCGAGATATTTAACATCGTATCCATAAGAAGCAAGTTCCTTACCCAACCAATCTGAAGTTGCCAGATCGGTTGGTGTTCCGGTGCGGTGTTCGCCAAGTGAAACATATTTTTGGACAGTCGAAAACAGTTGTTTGCCGTTAAAAAAATCAGCTTCGGATTTGTTCTGACCAAATGTGGTAACACCGTATAACAGCAGAGCTGCAATGATTGAATATTTTGATTTCATATACTTTCTTATTTATCGTTTAGAATAAATTATTGCACGCTTTGTTCAATCACAATCCTGGTAACTTTTCCTTTAAAATCAAACGGCGCAGGATAGGTTTTGGTGACTGGCGAATTTAAATCTCGACCAACGCTAAGTCCTTCACCTGATATACTGTTAATGTATTTTCCACGGATGATATTACGCTCTTCAGCTACTTTTTCGCCATTTAGAAACAATGCAATATTTTTCGAATCTGGATATTCAATTTTGATGGTGTTTTTACCGGCCTGAATTGGTTTTGATGCCGTCAGGATTTTTTGATCCACTCCATTATTAAGAAGATAGTGTAATTTCCCTCCTTTGATATAGAGGCTTGAACCGCCCAATAAACCTCCATTTGCGAATATAACCCCTTCATCAGTTTTTGCAGCAGTTTCGATATTGGCCGTAATGGTTACAGCTCCTTTTCCAATATTTACCTGGATTTTTTGAGATGTTCCTTCAAGAATTACCGTTTTTGGCTTAATAACTGGCTTGGCCAATCCTTCCTGATAACTGTGTAAAGGATATACGTTATTGCTTTTGGCTTCGCTATCAAACAAATCCTGAAGTTCTTTTAGCTTTTCCGGATACTTTGCAGCAAGATCATTGATTTCATTCCAATCTTCATTCAGGTTATAAAGTTCCCATTTGTCCTGACTGAAAGGTCTCGGATTAAAATTTGGATCTGTGCCAGTTTCACCAGAAAAATTTCGAGGATGATAAACACTTGCTTTCCAGCCATCTTTATAAATCGAACGGCCACCATGAAGTTCATAGTATTGAACATGATGACGTGTTGGTGCTTTTTCGTCATTTAAAGAAAAAGCAAAACTTGTTCCCTGTATAGGCCATTGCGGATAGCCATTGATAACTTCAGGAACGGTAACTCCTGTAAGCTCAACTGTTGTCGGTAAAATGTCTGAAACATGACTGTATTGTGTGCGAATACCTCCTTTTTCTTTTATTCCTTTTGGCCAGCTAACAATCAACGGATTGTGTGTGGCTCCTTCACTGTTGGCGTCGCTTTTCCAGTATCTAAAGGGGGTATTACAAGCCTGAGACCAGCCTAATGGATAATTAGGATTTGTATTTTCTGTTCCGATTTTATCCAGATTTTCAAGCAAAAATGGTACATCACCAGTAAGACTGCGTTCTCCTGAACTTATCCCCAATGATCCTGTATAAGTTCCTTCTTTACTTCCTCCGTTATCTCCAATTACTAAGAAAATGATTGTATTATCAAGTAAATCGGAACGTTTTAAAAAATCGATTACGCGGCCAATTTCGTGATCAGTATACGAAAGGTAACCTGCATAATTTTCCATGAAACGGGCAAATACTTTTTTCTCATCTGCGGATAGGCTATTCCATTCCTGAACACCTGCCTGACGCGGAGGCAAAACAGTTCCTTTTTGTAATAATCCCTGAGCTGTTTGTCTGTTGAATACCTCTTGGCGGTACCAATCCCAACCTTTGTCAAACTTGCCTTTGTATTTATCACTCCATTCTTTGGCAACATGGTGTGGGGCATGGGTTGCACCTGTAGCATAATACAAGAAAAATGGTTTTTCAGGATCGGTTGATTTTTGATTTGCAATGTACGAAATGGCCTTATCTGCCAATAATTCGTTCAAATGTTTGGTGTTAGGTTCAATATTGACATCATTGATACCATCAACAAGTTGTGGGTGCCATTGATCTGTTGCACCACCAATGAACCCATAGAATTGCTCAAATCCACGTCCGGTTGGCCAACGGTTAAACGGACCAGTCAGACTTTGCTGTGCTGGTTGTATACCGTGCCATTTACCAAGTGCAAAGGTATTGTAACCATTTTCACGAAAAATCTCAGCAACTGTTCCGGCTTCTAACGGAATTTCACCTAAATAACCAGGTTCACCTATTCCTAATTCGGCATGATGTCCCATTGCTACTTTGTGATGGTTTCGTCCAGTTAATAATGCAGCTCGTGTTGGACTACAGATACCTGTTGTATGAAAATTGGTATAACGCAGACCATCGTTAGCAAGGGCTTCAAAGCTTGGTGTTTCTGCTAAACCACCAAAAGCTGATGAAGCGCCAAAACCAACATCGTCCAGCAAAATCCATAATACATTTGGTGCATCTTTCTTAGCTTTTACTTTTTCGGGCCACCATTGAGTAGATTCGTCAAGCGTTTTTCCAATCTTTCCCTGAAAAGGCTGAATAGGTTCATGCTGTGCTATGATGGAAGTACTAACTCCCAATAGAGCCACTGTTGCAATTAAAATTTTTTTGATATTCATTGGTTTAAGTTTTTCTCGTTAGTATTAGTTATTCCCAACCAGGGTTTTGAGTTAGCTTTTTATTTCGTTCAATTTCAAATTGAGGAATTGGGAATAGATAATGCCTTGCTGCCACGTTTGTTTTTCCAACCGCCTGAAGATTTTTAAGCAAAGTTCCTCTTCCTTCCGGTCCAACGCCTGTAGCTTCGCTTCCTGTTTGACGGATGAGGTCGAAGAATCGTTGGTATTCGCCAACCAATTCTAACCTTCTGTCAAGGTAAAGTGCTTCACGAAACTGATCTTTTGTCAAATCTGGTGTAAGATCATCCAAACCTGCTCTTTTCCTTACTCTATTAAGCGAAGCATATGCTTTTGCAGTTGGCCCGTTTAATTCATTCTCTGCTTCTGCATGAATTAGCAAAACTTCAGCAAAGCGAATGATATTGGCATTAGCTTCTGATTTTCCTGTGCTTGCAAAATTTGGATCCCAATATTTATTCAGATAAGGAACAGAATCACCAGGGATTTTAATGTCGTTGAGAGTTCCGTACCATTTTCCATTTGTCGGACTTTTGTATTTGGTCACAAAACTTACATTGCGTCTTTTATCTTTGGCTGTATATAATTTATAAATGCTGAAAAATTTATCCGTTCCTTTGGTATAAAAGGTTAATTGATCACCGTAAGAGCCTTTTATTCCAGGTACTCCTGTTGCGATATCTCTCCCGGTTACGGCATTAGTTATATTTGCAGCTGAATTAAACTGAACCGAAAAGATATGTTCCTTGCTGTTTTTGTAAGCAGGCAAAAACACTTGTGAGTAGTCGCTTAATAATACATAACCATAGCTGCCATTTATTACTTCTTCGGCAGTAGTTACGGCATTTGCCCAATCTCTTTTTGTAAGATATACTTTTGACAATAGTGATTTTGCTGCACCTTCTGTGGCGCGACCAACTTCTCCGGTTGATCCGGCCTTAAAGTTGTTTACAGATTCCTTTAAATCTGTTATTATTTGCGCATAAATTTCAGTTGCAGTATTGCGTGGTACCTGCAGTTGTTCAATCGGAAGTTGCGTTTGATCGGTCAATAATAACGGTACGCCTCCAAATTGTCTCACTAAATCAAAATAATACAAAGCGCGTAAGAATCGGGCTTCACCCAATAATCTGCTCTTTAATTTTTCATCCATTGTTACTTCCGGTATTCTTTCAATGGCGACATTTGCCTTGTTAATACCTGAATAATGTTGTTGCCAGCTTTCTTTTCCACGAAGTAAAGTAGATGAATGCGCTAAAGCGGAAAGCGATCTAACATCCGGATTTGGTGAACCAGGTCCGGCACTCAAATCATCTGTCATAAAATCCATTCCGGTATTGTACAGCGAATTATATATCGGCTGTCCCACAATATCATTTTGATTTAAGTGAAAATAGATTGAGTTGACCGCTGCAACAGCATCATTTGATGTTTTGTAAAATTGACCAGGTGAAATAAATGATTCTGGATCTTCTGAGAGTCCGGTACAAGCTGCCAAACCCAATGAAATAGCAGTAAGTAATATATATATCTTTTTCATTTTGATTTTTTTTAATTATTAAATTTTAGAAAGTGACGCTAACGCCACCTAAAATTGTTTTAGTTCCGGGATAAACACCTACGTCAACACCTGAATTAAGTGCAGCCTGACCATTACGGTTTACTTCAGGATCATAACCTGAATAATCTGTAAAAGTGATCAGGTTTTGACCAGCGATATAAACGCGTGCACTGCTCAGTGTTAGATAGGATGCTATTTTCTTAGGCAAAGTGTAGCCTAAAGAGATGTTCTTAAATCGGATGTACGAGCCATCTTCAACGTAGCGATCCGATAATGTAGCAGAAGGATCTTCAACCGCACGATGAATACGGGTATTAGTATTAGTAGGAGTCCAGCGGTCTAACAATGTAGCATAAGCTCCTGTAAAACCAGTACCTAACTCATAATCAGCAGCCGATCTGTTGAAAATTTTATTTCCGTAAGAAGAGTTAATGAAAATAATTAAATCAAAGTTTTTATAGCGGAAAGTGTTGGTTAAACTTGCCAGAAAAAGCGGTTCTGAATTGCCCACAACGGTTCTGTCATCAGCCTGAGTGATTTTTCCATCATTGTTTAAATCCTTAAATTTTTGACTTCCGGCTTTCGTATTGGCCAAAGGAGAATTTGAAAAATCATCTCCTTCCTGAAATAAGCCATCAAATTTGTACATGTAGAAGGATCCTAAAGGTTCTCCAACCTTTACAATTCCTGAAGGAGTTGTGGTAGTGGCCGGATTAACAGGAATAAAAAAGTCAGTTCCTTCGCCCAGACTTAATACTTTGTTTCGGTTAGCGGAATAAATGAAGTTGGTGGTCCATTCGAAGTCACCCACAAAATTTAGGGTTTTTAAACCTATTTCGATCCCCTTATTTTCAACCGATCCTAAGTTTTGAAAAGCACTTTCCAATCCTGAAGTATACGGAATTGGAACTTCTAACAATAAATCTTCCGTTTTCTTGTAATAAACATCGGCAGTCAGGTTTATTCTATTGTTGAATAAAGATACATCTGTACCTATATTATATTGTGTTGTCGTTTCCCATCCCAGATCCGGATTCTCGAAACTGCTCGGAGCGAAACCTGGTACCAGCGTGTTCGCAAATACATAAGGATAATAAGAAAGCCTTGCGATTGACTGATAAGGACTTATCTCTTGATTTCCGGTTAAACCGGCACTTAAACGAAGTTTTAATGAACTGATTTGCTCAACGTTTTTCAGGAAGTTTTCATTCGAAATATTCCAGGCAAAAGCTGCAGATGGAAATGTACCCCATTTGTTGCTCGAACCAAATCGGGAAGAACCATCAGCACGGACGGTAAATGTAAATAAGTAACGGTCGTCAAATCCGTAGTTAATTCTGGTAAGAAAAGATTGAAGTGACGACTCGCTGGCAGATGACATTGGAGTAGTGATTACAGTCCCAGATGCAAGATTATTATAAGTAAACTCATCACTTGCAAAATTGGATGATCCTGCACGAAATACTTCTGAAGTCGTTTTTTGTTGTGTATAACCAGTAAGAATATCAAACGCATGTTTTTCACCAATCTTCTTTTTATAACTAAGTGTATTTTCATTTAGCCAGCCAACAGACGATAATGATCCTTTTGAAGCGCTTCCACCGGCTGGACTTTCATAAAGTGTAGATGGAATATATCTGTTTTGTTTATTATTGATAATATCGGTTCCCAGCGATACTCTTGCTGTTAATCCTTCAATTATTTTGTATTCTCCAAAACCGTTAAATAAAAACCTTGTAGTATTGGTTTCATTTATTTGTAATGTCATTGTTGCTATCGGATTTGCTACCGCTGCACCATAACTGCTATTTGCCGTAAATGCACCATTGGCATCGCGCACCGGAACAACCGGAACCATACCCAAAATATTTTGAACCACTCCATCAGGAGCAACATCAGCATTGGTTATACTTCCACTTAAACTTAATCCAAATTTGAATTTTGGAGTAAAATCATGATCAACGTTCAATCTCCCTGAATAGCGGTTAAATCCAGAATTTATCAAAACTCCGTCTTGTTTAAAATAATTTCCTGAAACCAAAAGTCTCGTTTTATCAGAGCCTGAAGTAACCGAAATAGTTTGACTTGAAATAGGAGCAGAGGTGAATGCTTCATCCTGCCAGTTAGTACCTACACCCAAATTATCAAGTTGTTCTTGTGTGTAGAGCGGCGCTTTTCCGGAATCTTTTAATGCGTCATTTTTTAAATATCCCCATTGCTCTGCATTTAACATTGGAATGGTGTTAATCACATTTTGGACTCCATAATACGCATCGTAGGTAACAGACATTTGTCCTTTTTTACCTCTTTTGGTTGTAATTAAAATTACTCCATTTGCACCACGGGAACCATAAATAGCCGTAGCAGAGGCATCTTTTAAAACATCAATGGATTCAATTTCAGCAGGATTAAGACTGGACAACGGATTTATACTTGCACCGCTGGTTACTCCGGAATCAACGGCTCCATCTCCGTTATATACAGGAAAACCATCAATTACATAAAGTGGTTCGTTACCCGCAATAATTGAAGTTCCTCCACGAATTCTAACTGAAGTTCCGGCGCCGGGCTGACCACTTGATTGTGTAACCTGGGCACCTGAAATTCCACCTTGAAGAAGTCTGTCTACTGATAAGGTTGGCAATGACTTTAATTCAGTTGGAATAGAGGAAAGAGAGCCCGTATAATCCTTTTTCTTTTGCGTACCATAACCCACAATAAGAACGTCAGTTAACTCCTGAACATCTGCAGATAACGTAATATGAACAGGACTTTCATTGACAACCAGCTCTTTTGTTTTGTAGCCAAGAAAACTTACTATTAAAGTATACGGAAGTTTTTGCCCCGTCTGGAAATAAAATTTTCCGTCTAAATCTGTTTGTACACCATGTGTTGTTCCTTTGATATTTACAGATGCTCCAATTATTGGTTCATTTGTAATTTGGTCCACTATTGTTCCTTCGAGTTTCGATTGAATAAGTGGAGTAGTTTCCTGCGCATTAATTCCTAACGAAATCATAAATATGGTCAGGAATGAAAGTATATATAATTTTTTTTTCATTACTTTGTTTTGGTTTAATAAAGTAAGGATGCAGAGTGATTTACGTGACTTTTGCATTCCTTTTAGATATAAAATATTCTTTTTTAGCCTCGCCATTTCTGTTCCCGCAGAAATGGTTTTTTATTTTAGCCCTTATCATTTCTGTTCCCGCAGAAATGATTTTTTTATTAGCAACAGCTTCTTTTCATTCTATTTATTTTTAGGTTATTTTAATTAGTTATTAGTATTTTTTCCTTTATAGATTATAAATCAACAAAGTATTTTTGTGTTCCAAAATCAAATTCATAATGCGTTAAATTAGGCCACAAAGGTTTAACTAATCCTTTTTCCCAATTTTGCAAGGCAGCATGCAATTCTTTTACTTTTGCCGGATTTTTTTGAGCAAGATCAGTCTTTTCTGATTTGTCATTGGCCAAATTATACAACCATTCCTGATGCGTTTTTCCGCTGATAATTAATTTCCAGTCACCACTTCTGATGGCTTTTGCATCACCTGAACGCCAGTACAAAGTTTTGTGCGCTTCTTTATTTTCATTAACGGTACTCACAAGATCTACACCATCATAAACCCTGTCTTTTGGTAAATCAGAATGAATGGCAGCCGCAATCGTGCTGAAAATATCCAAAGTGCTTACCGGAGTTTTGTAAACAGTATGCGGTTTGATTTTTCCTTTCCATGACAAGGCAAACGGAACATTGATTCCTCCTTCAAAATGAGAAAATTTTCCGCCTTTTAAAGGTGCATTTGTGGTGGCAAAAGTATAATCGGCGCCACCGTTGTCGCTGGCAAAAAAGATTAAAGTATTATCTTCTAAACCTTCTTTTTTGACTTTGGCTCTGATTCGGCCAATGGCATCGTCTAAAGCGCTGATCATCGCAAAATAAACACGTTTGTTTTCGTCTTTTACATTCGGAAAACGATCGTAATATTTCTTGCGAACCTGAAATGGAGTATGTGGCGCGTTAAAAGGAACGTACAACAAGAAAGGTTTCTTTTTATTTTTATCGATAAAAGCTTCTGCTTCATCAGCAAACGTTTCCGTTAGATATGCTTTATTATGAATGATAGTGGTATCGCGACGAATTTGTCCAATTCCAACACGGCCATTTCCCCAAATTGTTTTATCGGTAAAATCTTTGTGATGATGGTTGATAATATCCGGATTATCATCTTCTGGTGTATAAAGCGAGAAAGCCTGATAAAACCCGTAATGATAATCGAAACCTCGGTCTAAAGGAAAAAATCCTTTGTTGTGGCCCAAGTGCCATTTCCCGATAATGGCAGTGCTGTAACCTTCTCTTTTTGCCAAATCAGCAAACGTAATTTCAGATTGTGGTAAACCTTGTGTAGCTATAGAGGCTTCATTTGGATATTCGATTTTCGGATTCAATCTCCAATTATTGGTATTGATCAAATATTTGAAACCATAATATTCTAAGTTGTTTTTGGGATAACGATCTCCGGGTTGAAATTCGTGTCCAAAACGTTCCTGATAGCGACCGGTAATCAAACCGGCACGTGAAGGAGAACAAATAGAAGCAGAAACATAAGCGTCTGTAAAAGTTACGCCAGAAGCCGCCAGGGAATCAATTTGAGGTGTCGGAGTTGCTTTTCCTCCGTACAACGAAATATCATATTTTCCTAAATCATCAGCAAGCAGAATAATGATATTTGGCTTTTTGAAGGAACTGTCTGAAGGAATTTTTTCAGCTAAAAACACTTTTTTTCCTTCGACTAATTTTTCATTTGGTTTTATTAGGGTTCCATCTGTATTGATGGGCCAGAATAAAAATATCGCTATGATTAATAGTATGGTTAGAATCGAGAAAACGATTTTTTTGGTTTTGGTTAATGCCATGGTTTTTTATTGTTTATTCTTTTTAGTGCATTTAGTTCGAGAGCTTACTCAAAGTTGTAGGGTATTTTTTGTCATCCCGAGGAACGAGGGATCCCCGCGAGAAACTCCTCACAGAAATTCGCTAATTTTTGTCGAGCTACTTGTGGGGATTACTTCGCCAGTTTGCTATCGCTCGTGTCCTCGTTCCTCGGGATGACAAAATTGAGTACAGAAAAATAAATTGTTATTTAGCAGCCAGTGCCACATCAACATCATTCTTCAAATCGCCTAGGCCATCTTTTTTGAAAACAATTTTTCCATTTTGATACAAGATCAAAGTAGGGAATACTTTTACCGTTTTTAAATCAGCGATTACTTGCGGGCTCTCTTCCAGCTCAATTTGAACAATTTTCAGTTTTTCTCCATATTGTGTTCTAAGATTTTCTAAAATTGGTTTTACTGTTTTGCAGGTTGCGCAATATTTTGAGCCAATATCAACCAAAACATAATTATTATCGGCAATGATTTTTTTGTATTCCGGTAATGTTAATTTGCTTTTTAAATTGGTGTAAAAAGATTTTCCGCCACCAATCCAGCTGGCAATTCCGCCGTCTAATATGTACACTTCAGAGAACCCTTTTTTTATTAATTCGGTTGATAAAAGACCACTTCTGTAAGCCGCGATGGAATAAATAAATACGGGTTGAGACGGATTTAAAGCCGCAACCTGTTTTTCATAATCTTCTGATTTTAAATTGAAGTTTACAGCGCCTTCAATATGATTTAAGGCAAATTCATCAGTGCCCCTGGCATCGATTATTTGTGGACTTTTTTGACTTTTAATTTTCGCATAAAAGGCATCCAGTAATACAATACTACTGGAGCTTTTATCTTGCGAAAAACCACTTATGGTTAAAAGAAAAAATACGATTGTGAAACTATTTTTAAATATTTTAGTTTTCATAAGTTTTGAATTTAAGGGGTTACAATATTCCAATATGGATTTGCGGGTTCAAAAACGCTTGCCAATTCTCTGAATTTAAACGGATCGCCGTCAAAACTAACTCCATCAGAAGTTAAAATATCTCGCGCCGTTTCAGGTTTTGTCAATAGTTCAACAAATTTTGCTTTTGGAATGGTTAAGGTAAATTCGGTTTTTTCGTTTGGACGCGCTTCACTTTGATGTAAAACACCATTTTTAAGATAAACCAATATGTTTTTATTCAATTCCGGAAATATAAATCGGAGTTTAATGTCTTTTCCGCCTGCTTTTGTTCCATCAACGGTAACCGATAAATAATCGAAAATAGCTTCAGGAGTTAAAGTGGCCAAAAATCCGGCAGCGCGATTTACAGGATTCTTGGGAACAATTACGCCTTCGCGGAGTTCTTTCGCACCTGATAAATACAAATCTCTCCAAATTCCGGATTCACTTTGATACGCAATTTGCTCGAAAGCATCGGCCTGTAAATTCTTTGCCGCAACATTATTTGGATTGGCAAAAATCACATGTTTCAAAACTTCGGCCACCCAGCGGTATTCGCCTTTTTCAAAACTTTCTGTTGCTTTTTTTACGGCCGTTTCTTCGCCGCCAAACCATTCTACATATTTCTTTGCCGCTTCAACTTGAGGAAGTTTATCGTATTCAGCAGGATTTCCGTCCCACCAACCTAGATAAAATTGGTAAGTAGCTTTGGCATTGTGTTTTACCGTTCCGTAAAAATCACGATTGTACCATTCTTTTGCCAGTTCAGCAGGCAATTTTATTTCTTCGGCAATCTCATCTTTGTTCAAACCTTTGTTGGCTAAATGAACCGTTTGATCGTGCACATATTTGTATAAATCTCTTTGTTTTTCTAAGAAAGTAATTCCTTTATCATGACTATAAACCGGCCAGGTGTGCGACGGAACAACGAATTCAGTTTTGTCTCCAAATAAATCAATTGCTTCGTCCAGATATCCTGCCCAAGCCTTGGCATCTCTGGTTTTGGCACCACGAGGCGTTAAAACGTTGTGATACGTATGACTGGCAATTTCAGCAGAAAAGAAAACTTTTTGAGCAGGAGCAAAGAGCGTTAATTCGGCTGGAGCTTCAGAATTCGGCGTAAGCTGAAAAACTAAATCCAAACCATCAATGTTTATCGTTTGTCCTGTTTTTTCGATTTCCAGATTGGGTTCTAAAAGGGAAGAAGAACCTCCGCCTAAAAATGGTTTTCCTAAACCAATATCAACCTGACTTTTGTCGTTTCGTTCCAAGCCTAATCCAAATTGATAACCGGCTCTTCTGCGCATTACATTTCCTAAAAGGACATTTTCGCTAACCGCTTCTTCATAAAAACCTTTTGGTGTAATGAATTTTACTTTGCCGGATTTGATGTCATCTGCAGAAATTAAACCCTCAATTCCTCCGTAATGATCGCCGTGACTGTGGGTTACAATTACAGCTAAAATTGGTTTATTGGCGACGTGTTTTTTGATTAATTCATAGGCTGCCGCCGAGGCTTCAGAAATCGTCAAAGCATCCACAACAACGTATCCGTTTTTAGTTTCAATAAATGAAATATTAGCGGCATCAATACCACGAACCTGATAAACGCCAGTTGTAATTTTGAATAATCCGTTGATATTATTCAATTGTGCCTGACGCCATAACGCCGGATTTACAGTTGCTGGAGATTTTCCCTTTATAAAATTGAAGGTATTTACATCGACTGCAATATTTCCGGATTTAGATAATACTTTTCCATCCGTTAAAGTGGCGATGAAACCGCGTTTTGCGTCTATAAAATCGGCAGTATCTTCAAAGTTTAATTTTGAATATACTGCCTCATTTGACTTTTGGGTAAAAGTCGAGGCTTGTTTTGAAACTTGCGCATTTGCAGCAAGGGTAATACTGATTAGTAAGGCGCTTAATTTTATTTTTTTCATGATATATTTAGGATTGAGCCTGTTCGTAAACCGGACTCGGAGTAACATTTTCTGGTTTTGGTTTTAAAGGAATAGATAAGACGCCATCGGCCAGGGCGCTTCCTTCTTTTTTAGATTTGAATATGGGCCATAAAAACTGCGCATACCATTCTTCTTGTTTGTAGGATTTCATTCCGTAGGATTCCGGGAATTTTCGGGTAATTAAACCCGTTCCGAAGATGACATCCCAAATGAAAAACATGTTTCCGAAGTTGCCTTTAAAGTGACCAACACCGTCTCCGCTTGTATCGGCATGATGTGCGTGATGCGTTGCAGGAGTAGAGATCAGACGCTCTAAAACCCATGCAATTGGATGTAGTACTTTATATTTATAAAAAGGTTTATCCCAAGCAACACTAGAGTGCGCTCCCAAAACTATAATGCTTTTGATAACCAAAACAAATAAGGCAGGTAATCCTAAACCTAAAAAGGTCAAAGTAGCGGTTAAGTAAATTTGAGAGAAAAACACCGTGTAAATAAAATTTTGTCTGTTCAACATCGCTACACCCATATAAGGAGCGGAATGATGTGTTCTGTGAAAACGCCATAAAAACGGAACCTGATGGTGCAAACGATGGTACCAATATTGTGTCAAATCATCGGCTACGGCAATTAAGAAAAAGCCTCCCCAAAACGGAACCCAAGAAAGTGAATTTTCAAGATTCGGAATTAAATTCGGTAAAATTGTTAAACTGAAAAAAGCAATTACCGGAGGTAAAATTAGTTTTGGAACAAGGAAACATATAATATCAATTTTGCGTTCTTCGCCTGTCCATTCGTCATCATATAAACCTGCTGTAAATTCAATGATTCCCAAAGCGAGCATAAAAACGATTAATCCCCAGGTTCTGATGTTTTCGAAAGCGGGTTTTGTAAATTCTAAAAAAGAAGGTAAAGTAAGATGCGATTCGCTTACAACACCGTTGCTTAATTTAAAATAAAGGTAAATTGCCAATACCGGCAAAGTGTATAGTAAAAGACTAATGCTTAAATCTCTTGTTAGTTTTTCTTTTTGAACTATCGCCATGATTTCTTATTTTAAAAACAGAGCTATCAAATTGAACATTTAATAGCTCTGCATAGATTTTATTTGATTTTTTACGACTGTACTGGTTCGTAAACGTTTTGATTTGTTACTACCGTATTTTCTTTTTGAGAAGTTGGCAGTGCAAGAACGCCATCTGCTAAAGGACTTCCTTCAATTTTAGATTTGAATATTGGCCATAAAAATTGAGCATACCATTCTTCGCTTTTATAAGTTTTAGTTCCGTAGGATTGAGGGAATTTACGAGTGATTAAACCCGTTCCGAAAATCACATCCCAAATGAAAAACATGTTTCCGAAGTTGCCTTTAAAGTGACCAACACCGTCTCCGCTCGTATCGGCATGATGCGCGTGATGCGTAGCGGGAGTTGAAATCAAACGCTCTAAAACCCATGCAATTGGGTGCAGTGCTCTGTATTTGTAAAATGGTTTATCCCAGGCGATGCTTGAATGTGCTCCCAAAGTGATAATGCTTTTAATTACCAAAACAAATAAAGCCGGAATTCCCAATCCTAAATAAGTTAATGTGGCAGTCAAATAAATTTGAGAGAAAAACACGGTATAAAGGAAGTTTTGTCTTGAAGCCATTGCCATTCCCATGTATGGAGCAGAGTGATGGGTTCTATGAAAACGCCATAAAAACGGAACCTGATGGTGAAGTCTGTGATACCAATATTGCGTTAAATCATCAGCAATTGCAATTAAGAAAAATCCACCCCAAAATGGAACCCATGATAATGTATTCGCCAAATTTGGTAATAAATAAGGTAATGCAGTTAAGCTGAAAAATGTAATTACAGGAGGTAAAAGTAATTTTGGAGCCAAAAAACAGATAATATCTACTTTGCGTTCACGTCCTGTCCAATGTTCGTCATACAAACCAGCTGCAAATTCGACAATTCCTAAAACAATGGAGAAGGCAATTAATCCCCAACTTCTGATGTTTGTAAATGCGGGTTGCAAAAATTCTAAATAAGTTGGCAATGTCAGATGTGATTCTGATACATGTCCATTATTTAGTTTAAAATAAAGCAATATTGCCAATACCGGCAAACTATAAATAAAAAGACTAATCCCTAAGTCTCTTTTCAATCTTGTTTGATCTAATGCCATGATTTCTTATTTTAAAAATTGATTAATTAATGCTAAACCTCCCGCCAAAATGACAAGTGGCACCAAAAAAACAATCGCACCAACGATAATTTTTTTCCCTATTACTTCGTAATCTGCTTTTCTCATGATTTCCTTTTTTTATTACTTATATATGTTCTTTTTCTTTTATTCTAAATTTCAAGCTTTAATTGTATATCAAGAAGTTGTAAATTTAAAAATAAAACTATTAATTCTACAGATTTAGTAGAGTTTTATTATGCAATTTTTTCAAATTTTGTTACAATATTCACTTTATTATTTTACTTTTTGAATGGTTGGAAGCGTTTCAACGGTTAAATTATTTCGAAGTGCATCTGATGGCAAATACAAACGAATAACCAAAGTTGCTTTTTTAACGTTGTTGATAGGCAGCCAGTTTTCTTTTTTCTCTGAAGCCGCTAAATTGATTTTATAAGAAGTGCTGTCTGCTTCATATTTTACAGTTTCAAGATTGTAACTATACGTGTTGATTGGATTTTTAATTAAAAAACCATCCTGATCGTAAGCGGTAATACTCCAGTATTTAGCATCTAAATTTTTTCCGCTAATGACATAATCTGATTTTGGATCTATGGCATTTCCTTCGCTATCGGTGTTTGTACTCAAATAGATTACTTCTTTTTTCGTCAAAGCGTAAGTTCCATAAACGGATATTTGCGCAATTGTTAGTAAATCAGCTGTATTAAGATCTTTGTCTTTGTCCACAGTTTGCCAATTTCCAATAACTCTTTGTGAGCTGCTTTTTCCAGAGGCGATATTGTAGATGCCAATTCCGCTTCCTAATACTATAGCGAGAAGGACTAATCCTAATCCCAATGCTATTTTTTTAATTTTTTGATTTAAAGCCATTTTTATATTTTTTTTTAATTGAACGTTTTCTTTCGGCATTTTTGTCATTCCGAGGAACAAGAAATCATATTAGAAATTCCGTAATGTATAGCACCAATCTTTGTCGAGTTTCGAGTGTGATCCTTCCTTCGTCAGGATGACAAAACTGTGGCGACAAAGTTGATAAGCGCAATTTTTGTCATTCCGAGGAACGAGAAATCCCCGCAAGAAGCTCCCTTTAGTAGCTCGTCAATCTTTGACGAGTTTCGTGTGTAATCCTTCCTTCGTCAGGATGACAAGATTGTGGTTACTTCGCTAATTTCTCTACTGTAACACCATGTTGTAATTCGGCTAATGTTTTTACCGGATAGGCTTTTGAAACCAAATAGCGAAACAAAATCAATCCTTTTGTTGTTGGACTGTAAATGATTTTTTCTTTTGGAATATTTTTCAATGCATCAGAAGTGCTTCCTTCAGGTGCAAGATAATATTCGAATTTGGCTTTTACTTTTTCTTCATTTTCAACAAAATAGTTCGTTGTATTTTCCTGATAAGCTGAAATAGACCAATAAGTAGAATCTGGAACAACACCTGAAATTTTCAAAACGCTATCGTTTAAATCATAATTGATTGTCGAATACAAAAAATCCGGATTTGGTAGCGGAATTACTCTGTTGTTTTCAGGATTCGGCTGCTCTCCAAATCGTGGTGTATTGACAAATCCCAGGCTTTTTTCGGCAAATTTATTTTGCACATAATAAGGCGTTGCCCAAATGGTTAAGTAATAAAAGCTAACTGCAATTGCTACAAGAACTAAGGCAAAAATGCCTTTTTTGATAAGTGGTTTTGTTGCTGCCATGATTTTCTTTTTTTAATTTCAGAGCTATTAAATCATTTTTTGAGAATACTTAACAGCTCTGAAATAGTTATTATTTCTTTGTTTTATGAATACGTTGCTTTAACGCATCTTGCCAGTCAATAAAAGGGTAAACGTTGTTTTTCTTCGCCTGATCATCAAATACAGCCTGTAGTTCTTTCAATTTTGCTGGATTCTTTTCTGCCAGATTCACTCTTTCATTAAAATCTTCATTCAGATTGTATAATTCCCAAACGTCATTATCGTAAGTGCTTGGACCCGTACTTTTAGCCAAAGCACCATTATCAACAATATCAATAAAATCAGGATGATGCGGAGCCGCAGCTTTCCAGCCATCTTTATAAATAGATCTGGAACCAAAAATGTAATAATATTGAACGCTATGTTTTGAAGCGGCTTTTGCATCTTTATAAGAATACACCAATGAAGTTCCCTGAATAGAATCTTGTGGAATTCCTTTAATTGTTGCCGGAGCTTTGATTCCGATTGTTTCTAAAGTAGTTGGCAAAATATCATTTACATGTCCGTATTGATTACGAATTCCAGGAGTTGTGATTCCCTTTGGATAATAAACAATTAATGGATTACGGGTACCTCCTTCAGAATGTGCATCTTGTTTTAAGTTTTTGAAAGGTGTATTTGCTGCCAAAGCCCATCCGTAAGGATAATTTCCTTCGATCGCATCCGGAGTTCCTAAAATATCGATTTTAGAAAGGTTTTCCTGAAGATCGTCTTTTGGTGCACCAAATAATTTTGAGAATAACGGCTGATCGATAGTTCCGTTCGCAGTTCCTTCTTTACTCGCACCATTATCTCCTAAAACAATATAGAAAACGGTATTGTCTAATTGATTGATTCCTTTAAGATGTGCTACAATTCGGCCCACTTCATAATCCGTATACTCGAGATATCCGGCATAAATTTCCATGAAACGAGAATATAATTTCTTTTGATCCGGCGTTAAAGTATTCCATGCTTTTACGTAAGAATCGCGGGTTGGTAATTTTGCATTAGCAGGAATTAAACCTAATTTTTTTTGATTGGCAATTACTTTATCGCGGTAAACATCCCAGCCTTCATCAAATTTACCTTTGTATTTGTCGCTCCATTCTTTTGCCACCTGATGTGGAGAATGTGTTGCTCCCGGCGCGTAATACAAAAAGAAAGGTTTGTTTGGTGCTGCACTTTTCTGGCGGTCGATATAGGTGATTGCTTTGTCCGTAATCAATTCGCTTAAATGTTTTCCGCCAAGATCGGCTGTAAACTCATTTTTAGATTTGTCTTTTCCTGAATTGTTCAATCTTGTATTTCCGTTTAGCCAGGCCTGATCTTCAACTAAATCAGGATTGTATTGATCCGTTTCTGAACCTAAGAATCCGTAGAAATGATCAAAGCCTTTTCCGGTTGGCCATCTGTCAAACGGACCTGCGTCTGTAGCATCTTCATCTGGCGTTACACCATATTTACCAACCGCAAAAGTATTGTATCCATTTTCACGTAAAATTTCTGCAATAGTTCCCGCTGATGAAGGAATTCTTCCGTCCCAACCAGGAAAACCTGCAGACATCGCCGTATGCGAAAATCCACCTACGTGAACCGCATGGGCGTTACGACCTGTTAATAAACTCGCACGGGTAGGGGCGCAAATAGCGGTTGTATGAAAGTTGGTATAGCGCAAACCTTCATTTGCTAATTTTTCGAAAGTCGGTGTGTTGATCAAACCTCCAAATGCGCTCGTGGCACCATATCCAACATCATCTAATAAAATCCAAACCACATTTGGGGCACCTTCCGGAGCTTTTACGGGATCTGGCCAATATTCCTTTGAGTCGGCTAAAGTTTTGCCAATTACACCTTTGTAATTTGGGTCTGGTTTGATTTGCGCAAAACCAAATTGAGTGATTAGCAATGCAGTAATCAAAAGCCCTTTTTGTGGACTTTTGATTATGCTATTATATTTGTAGTTTTTCATTATTTAATTTTTAAAGAACCGATTGATGGCAATTAATTAGAACTTCCTGAAGCAGTTGTCCCATTTCCTGGTTTCACAACTTGTTTAATCAGATCCTGAACCGTTTTACCTTTATCAGCATCTGTATTGTGTATTTTTCTGGTTATTACATCGTTCCAGTCAATTAGCGGATAAACATTGTTTTCTTTTGCCTGCTCATCAAACAGTTTTTTAAGTTCTGCTAATTTTTCAGGATACTTTGCTGCTAAATTATTACGTTCATTAAAGTCTTCATTTAAGTTGTATAATTCCCAAACATCAGAGTCAAAATTAGTGTCAGCAGGCGCTTGATTTTTACCCGTAGTTTTTGATGAGGTAAACGGATTCGCATGCGCAGCTCCGGCTTTCCAACCGTCTTTGTAAATCGCTCTGTTTCCAAAAATGTAGTAGTATTGCACTTTGTGTAATGATTCTGCTTTTGCATTCTCCAAAGAAGCATAAAAAGAAGACCCCTGAATAATATCCTGTTTTACATTTTTGATATATTCCGGCGCTTTGATTCCGGCAATATCCAAAATGGTTGGAAGTAAATCGGTTACATGGCTGTATTGATTTCTGATACCACCTTTATCTTTAATTCCGTTTGGATAAAAAACAATCAGCGGATTATGAGTTCCTCCTTCAGATTGTGCATCTTGTTTCCAGTTTTTGAAAGGAACATTGGTTGCCTGCGCCCATCCTAAAGGATAATTGGTGTTTAAACCTTTTGCAGTTCCAATTTCGTCGATATTAGCTAAGTTTTTCTTCAGATTTTCTTCTTCAGATACTCCCTGAGAAAACAAACTTTGGTTGATTGTTCCTTCTGTAGTTCCTTCTTTACTGGCTCCATTGTCTCCAATAGCCACAAAAATTACAGTATTGTCTAATTGATTGGTTTCTTTCAGATAATTCACTACTCTTCCAACTTCATAATCGGTATAAGTCAGGAATCCTGCATAAACTTCCATGAAACGGGCATATACTTTCTTTTGATCCGGAGTTAGTTTTTTCCAGTCCGTAATTAAAGGGTTGCGTTCTGGTAAAACCGCATTTGATGGAATTACGCCCAATTTCTTTTGATTCGCAATAACTTCTTCGCGGTAAGCATCCCAGCCTTTATCAAATTTACCTTTGTACGGATCACTCCATTTTGTAGCCACTTGGTGCGGTGCGTGAGCTGCTCCGGGCGCGTAGTATAAAAAGAAAGGTTTTCCAGGTGCTGCTTTTTGCTGTGTTTTAATGTAGCTGATTGCTTTGTCCGTAATTAATTCATTCAAATGACGTCCATCAGGAGTCACGTGAACCTGATCTTCCACTAAGTCAGGATTGTATTGATCGGTTTGAGATCCTAAGAATCCGTAGAAATGATCGAAACCTTTTCCGGTTGGCCATCTGTCAAACGGACCTGCATCTGTTGCTTCTTCATCTGGTGTAACGCCATATTTACCAACGGCAAAAGTGTTGTAGCCATTGGCACGTAAAATTTCCGCAATTGTTCCTTTATCTGACGGAATTCTTCCGTCCCAACCTGGAAAACCGGCAGATAATATAGTATGAGAAAATCCGCTTACGTGAACTCTTCCTGAATTTCTTCCTGTCAAAAGTGCCGCACGGGTAGGGGCGCAAATTGCAGTAGTATGGAAGTTGGTATAACGTAAACCATTATTGGCTAACTGATCAAAAGTTGGCGTTTGAATCAAACCTCCAAAAGCACTTGAAGCTCCAAATCCAACATCATCCAATAAAATCCAAACGACATTTGGTGCACCTTTTGGCGCTGTTACCGGCTCTGGCCAATATTCTTTAGAATCGGCTAAAGTTTTACCGATTACTCCCTTAAATTCTTCTTGCTTTTCTTGTGCAAAACCAAATTGTGCAAGTAGTATTGCGGTAATCAAAAGTCCCTTTTGCGGACTTTTGATTTTTGAGTTAATTTTAAATTTTTTCATTATTTCTTTTTTTTTAATGTTTTGTTTATTCTATGGATTTAGTCTGATTTTGAGCTAAATTTTTATTTGTTTGCTTTAGTCAATAATTCCTGAGCAGATTTTCCTTCTGTAGCCGGTGTTTTGTGTATTTTTCTTAAGTAAACATCCTGCCAGTCGATTAGTGGATAGAGGTTGTTTTTCTTGGCTTGCTCATCAAATAATTTCTTTAACTCGGCTAGTTTTTCAGGATATTTTTTGGCTAAATCTTTTCTTTCATTGAAATCTTCGTTGACATTGTACAATTCCCAAACATCTTTGTCAAAATCAGCATTTAAAAGACCCGCTTTTTTAGGATCGCTTAATGCCTCTTTAGCTTCAATTGAATTCGGGTGATGTGCCGCTGCCGCTTTCCAGCCATCATTGTAGATAGCTCTTGCCCCAAAAATGTAATAATGCTGAATTTTATGATTCGAAACCGCCTTTGCATCATTCAAAGAATTGAAGAATGAGTATCCCTGAATGGTATCCTGCTTAATTTCTCTGATAGATTCAGGCGCTTTCACTCCTAAAATATCAAGCGTAGTTGGTAAAATATCTATTACATGGCTGTATTGTGTTCTGATTCCACCTTTTTCTTTAATACCTTTTGGATAATAAACAATCAAAGGGTTGTGAGTTCCGCCTTCTGAGTTAGCATCTTGTTTCCAGTCTTTAAAAGGAACATTGGTTGCCTGAGCCCATCCTAAAGGATAATTTCCATAAGTTTCAGGTGTTCCAATTTCTCCAATTCGTTTTAAATTGTTTTGGAATACCGTCTCGTCAGTTTCGCCGGTTACATAAGTTTGTCTATTGACAGCGCCTTGTAAGGTACCTTCTTTACTGGCTCCGTTATCGCCAATTAAAACAAAGACAACCGTATTTTCTAGTTGATTACTTTCTTTTAAATAATTAACCAATCTTCCAATTTCATAATCTGTATACGTCAGATATCCTGCATACACTTCCATGAATCTCGAATAGACTTTCTTTTGATCCGGAGTTAATTTTTTCCAGTCTGCAATAAGCGGGTTACGTTCAGGCAAAACAGCATTAGCAGGAATAACACCTAATTTCTTTTGGTTCGCAATTGTTTTTTCGCGGTAAGCATCCCAACCATCGTCAAACTTTCCTTTATAGGGATCGCTCCATTTTGTAGCTACCTGATGCGGTGCATGAACGGCTGCCGGAGAATAGTATAAAAAGAATGGTTTTCCCGGAGCGGCTTTTTGTTGTTTTTGAATGTAACTAATGGCCTTATCTGTAATTTGTTCGCTCAAATGTCTTCCGTCAGGTGTAATGTGCGCCTGATCTTCGATTAAATCTGGTTTGTACTGATCTGTTGCTGAACCTAAAAAGCCAAAGAAATGTTCAAATCCTTTTCCGGTTGGCCAGTGATCAAAAGGTCCGGCATCTGTTGCTTCTTCATCAGGAGTTACACCATATTTACCCACACCAAAAGTGTTGTATCCTTTGTCGCGTAAAATCTCGGCAACAGTTCCGTTTTTCGAAGGCAATCTTCCGTCCCAACCAGGAAATCCTGCCGACATAATGGTGTGCGAAAATCCTCCAACGTGCACTTTATGAGAATTGCTTCCGGTCAATAAAGCCGAACGGGTAGGAGCACAAATGGCAGTAGTATGAAAATTGGTATATCGTAAACCATTATTGGCTAAACTCTCCAAAACAGGAGTTTCGATTAGACCTCCAAAAGCACTTGACGCTCCGTATCCAACATCATCTAAAATAATCCAGACTACATTGGGAGCACCTTTTGGAGCTGTAACCGGTTCTGGCCAATATTCTTTTGATTCGGCTAATGTTTTTCCAATGACACCTTTAAATTCTTCGGGCTTCGTTTGTGTAAAACCAAATTGTGCAAGAAGTATTGCAGTTATCAAAAGCCCTTTTTGAGGACTTTTGATTGAAATGCTATTTTTTGACTTTTCCATTTTATAGTATTGTTATGTTATTACAATTAATAGAATTCTGTAATCAGTATTTTAACTATGCTATTTTATTTTATTCCAATCTTCGACACCTACTTTTACTGACCATTGCTGATGTAATTCAATCAGGGTTTGGAGCAGTTTTGGTTCTGCTTTTGCGAGGTTTTTTGTTTCTGTCCGGTCTGTAGCAAGATTGTACAATTCCCAGGGCTGATTGTTTTCGGCTACCGCTTTCCACTGTCCTTTTCGCACTGCTTTACTGCCTTCATGTTCCCAAAACAAAGCTTCATGTGCCTCAGATTGTTGTCCTTCAAATTCCTTTTTTAAACTAATACCTTCTAAGGGCGTGCGTTTTTTTCCCTCAAAAGAATCCGGATATTGAAAACCGGCATACTCCAGACAAGTTGGAAAAATATCAATCACATGACTTACCCTGTTGCTTACTGTACCTGCTTTAATATGCTTTGGATAATAAGCAATAAAGGGAGAAGCAATACCACCTTCATGGGTGTTCTTTTTGAACAATTGAAAAGGCGTGTTGCTCACATTTCCCCACGGGCTTTCGTAACTATCGATTGATGCAACGGAGCCCGGTGTTCCATTTTTTTGCGTCACATAATTCCAGTTTTTCACATCATCGGCACTTCCGCCATTATCCGAAAGAAAAAGAATAATCGTATTATCTTCTTCTCCTAAAGATTTTACTTTCTGCAATATTTCTCCAATTCCGGCATCCATACGGTCGATCATGGCGGCGTAAATTGCCATTCGGGTATCCCATTTGTCTTTTTCTTCGGCGCTTAATTTTTCCCAATCCGGCACTTTTTCAAATCGATTTGATAAGTCCCAGTTTTTATCAATGATGCCTTGTTCTTTTAATTTTTTAAAACGGCTTGCTCTCAATTTATCCCAGCCTTCCAGATATTTGCCTTTGTATTTTGCAATATCTTCCGGTAACGCCTGAATAGGCCAATGCGGGGCATTATAAGCAACATAAAGAAAAAAAGGATGTTGCTGATTGCGCTGTTTTTCTAAAGAATTAAGAGCAAAATTGGTAATCTCCTGAGTCAGGTAAGTAGAAGTATCCTTGCGAATAATTTCTTTATTTCCTTTCAAAAAAGTAACCTTTCTACCGTCGTTATATAAAGGTTCCGAGTTGAAATAACTGCTTCCGTTGTTTTGTAAAGTAAAAGAATCATCAAACCCTCTGTTAACCGCCCAGGCTGATGGTACCAAACCTACGTGCCATTTTCCAGAAACGATGGTGTTATATCCTGCCTGTTTAAGCGCCTGCCCAATCGTGATACAATGCTCGTTTAAATACCCTTGATAGGCAGGAAATCCCTTATCCTGAACCATGTCTCCAACTCCTGCCTGATGCGGATACAAACCCGTGAGCAATGAAGCCCGCGAAGGACAGCAACGCCCCGCATTGTAAAACTGCTTTAGAATAAGCCCGTCTTTAGCGAGCTTATTCAAATTTGGAGTTTTAATTTCTGAGCCAAAAGCACCAATATCTGAGAAACCTAAATCATCCGCCAGAATGACGATGATGTTAGGTTGTTTTTTCTGTGCAAATAGCTGAAATTGTGCAACAACCAATATGGCAATAAGGAGCAGTTTTTTAATCATTTTATTTACTCGTAAGCCTTTTATTAATACCCAGGATTTTGTGGTAAACCTTCCGGATTGATATTTCTTTCGCTTTGCGGAATCGGATATAAATTATTTCTCTCTGAAACCGAGTTTTTAGCGGTTACTTTTTTCACTTCAGTAACCAAAGTTCCCCAACGAACCAGATCAAACCATCTTTGTCCTTCCTGTACAAATTCTTTTTTGCGCTCTTCCTGAATGGCTGCTCTAAATGAAGTTTGCGTTAATCCCACTAAATCTACCGTTGGATCCGGTGTATTGATTGGTTTAGCAAAAGCCCTTCTTCTCACTTGATTAATCAATTCATAAGCTTCCGGCGTTGGTGCTCCCTGTTCGTTTATCGCTTCTGCCAGAGATAATAAAATATCGGCATAACGAATTAAAGGGAAATTGATAGTTACGTTACCTGGAGTTGCCAAATTGGTTAAGTCTAAGTATTTCTTAAAAATTGGTTTAGGAAAAGTATACAACGTTCCTGTTGCAGGATTTAGCAATTGTTTGGCATAACTTACATCTCTTCTGGTATCTCCGGCTGCATAAATGTCATAAAACAAGGCTACATCCGAAATAATATCTGCTGGTTCTGTTGCTGTAAATCCGGTAAATGAAGTAGCTTGAAAATTATTTCCACTAGATCCGTTTCCTGCCTGATTGGCTTCAAACTGAACAGAGAAAATATGCTCTTTTCCATTCTTTTTTGCTTTTGCGAAAATATCTCCAAAACTTTCAAATAAGGCATAACCATATCCGCCATTAATTACTTCTCTTGATTTTGCAATTGCATTTGGCCAGTCTTTTCTGGTCAAATATACTTTGGCTAAAATCGCTTTAGCAGCGCCCGAAGTCGCACGCCCGGCATCGTTTGCAGGATAAGTTGATGGCAAATTTTCAGCAGCTTTTAAATCTGAAATAATTTGAGTGTACACTTCCTCAACTGAAGCTCTTTTTGATTTTAAACTTTCTAATTCAATAGAAGTTGGCTCATGCAAAACAATTGGTACACCCCCCCAAATACGAACCGCCTGAAAGTACAATAATCCTCTTATGAATTTAGCCTCATTAACCAATCTTGTCTTAACAGCTTCCGTACCAGCAACTTTTGGGATATTATCAATCGAAACATTCGCTCTGTTGATTCCGGCATAAATTTGTCGCCATGCTACCTGCACACGGTCATTAGTAGCATCGTGAGTCAAACTGCTCATTGCTCTTACCTGAGGATTTGTTGCAGAAACTCCCGCCGCTGCATAATCAGATCCCATATCCGTTAAGAAATACAGGTTTCTCCCGAATAAACTTTGCTCTCCCGGATCAAGGCTTAATGATGCATAAACTGCATTTACACTGGCAACGGCATCGTCTTGTGTTTTGAAGTAATTATCTTCGGTTACAAAAGAGGTTGGTGTTACCTCTAAATCTGTGCACGATACAAATAGTCCGGCACTAAATATGAATGTTATAAATATCTTTTTCATCGTTTATTTTTTTACTTAGAAAGTTATGTTCAGGCCCGAAATGAATGTTTTAGAGTTTGGATAAGAACCAAAGTCAATTCCCGGATATAAGTTGTTTTGTTCGTACGAGCTTACCTCCGGATCGTAACCCGTGTATTTTGTCCATGTTATTAAGTTCTCTGCAGAAACGTAAAATTTAATGCTCTTTGCTTTTAATTTTGTTGAAATGCTTTTAGGTAGCGTATAACCTAAAGTGATCAGTTTCAATCTCAAGAAAGAAGCATCTTCTACATAACGCTCCGAAACGATTCCTAAAGGAGAACTGGTTGCTCTCGGAATTTCATTACTTGGGTTTGTTGGTGTCCAACGATCGTCAAGCGTAACATTAGCATTTGTTCCAAGAGTTGAAATTTCTAATTGTTGGTTTAATGCATTGAAGATTTTTCCACCATATGCGCCCTGAAAAGAGAAATTCAGATCAAAATCGTGATACGAAATAGTATTGCTGAAACTTCCGACAAATTTCGGTTGAGAGGTTCCAAGATTACCTTTGTCAAGTGCTGTAATTACACCATCTCCGTTAGTGTCAACATATTTTCGGTCCCCCACTTTTGTGTTGGCCAAACTGTTTATTTTAGGTTGTGTATTTACTTCTTCCTGAGTCTGGAAAATTCCGTTAGTTCTGTATCCCCAGAAAGTTCCTAATGGCAAACCAACTTTTACCGTAACAGGTTGTTGTTGTAATAAAGATCCGTTTGGAACTACAGGGAAGAATTGATCAACTCCATTTCCAATTGCTACTACTTTGTTTTTATTAGTTGAGAAAACGAAGTTCGAATTCCATGAGAAATTTTCTGTCTTGATATTTTCAGTAATCAAACCAATTTCAAGTCCTTTGTTTTCAACTCCACCAATATTTTGTAGTACACTTGCATAACCAGAAGTCAAAGGAATTGGCACACTTATTAGTAAATCGTTTGTTTTTTTGTAATAAACATCAAAAACAAAATTGATTTTTCTATCCAGTAAGGATAAGTCTAAACCAACGTTATATTGATTTGTTTTTTCCCATTTCAAATCCGGATTGGCCAATCGGGTAGGAGCTAAACCGGTGTATAATGTTCCTCCAAAAGAATAGTTAACAGACCCCATTTGAGCCAGAGAAAGATAATTTCCAATTTCCTGGTTTCCTGTTGTTCCGGCTGTAATTCTCAATTTAGCTTCGGTTACGCCTTTAATGTTGTTGGCAAACTCTTCATCGGTAATGTTCCAGGAAAATCCGGCAGAAGGGAAATAACCCCAAAGCGATTCTGACCCAAATCTTGAAGAACCATCTGCACGACCTGAAAGCGTGAAGTTGTATTTTCCTTTATAAGAATAGTTAACTCTCGCTAACCATGATTTCAAAACACTTTCAAAAGCGTCTGTATAAGGTTTTACCGGAACTCCATCTTGTAGAGCATTATAAGTATTGGCATCATTTACAAAAGTATTGGCACCTGCATTTACTACTTCACCTTCCGTATATTGAAGTGTGTATCCTGCCAAAGCAGAGAACTTATGATTTTCACCAAAAGTAGTGTTGTAGTTTAATGTATTTTCATTTAGGACTGAACTCACTAATCGATCTCCTACAGAACCTAAACCTTTAGTTCCGGCTCCGGTAGTTGTTGTTGATGGTGCGTAATAATTTTGTTTAGTATCTAGTACGTCTCCGCTGACAGCCACTTTTGCAGTAAGTTTTTTGGTAATCTTATATTCACCAAATAAACTGGCCAAAATTCTGTTGATTTTAGTTTCGTTGGTAGTATTTTCCAAATCATTAATTGGGTTAGGAACAATACCATTTACAGCCGTTGCATAAGGATTATTAGTCAAATTATAACTTCCATCTGCATTTTTAATCGGAACTACAGGAGGTTGATATAAAGCAACTACTAACGGATTGGGCTGTCTGCCGGCTGCTGCACCACCGTTTGTTCCAATACCATTTGATACCGAGTTGCTGTAATTAGCATTTACACCAAATTTAAAATTTTGGGAATAGTTTCTTTCGTAGTTGGCACGAAGCGAAATTCTTTTAAAATCAGAAGCAATTACGATTCCTTCCTGTTGAAAATATCCTGCTGAAATAGCATATCTTGATTTCTCATCTCCACCTGAGAAAGACAATTGGTGGTTTTGTACCGGAGCGGCCGTTCTAAAAATAGCGTCCTGCCAGTCATAACTTCCTGAAGTTTTAAAAGCTTCTATTTGAGCTGCAGAAAAGGAAGGAGCCTGACCAATACTAGCCTGCACGTCATTGCGCAAACTTGCCCATTGGCTGGCGTTCATTATGTGTAATCTTTTAGAAACATTTTGGAATCCGAAATAACCCTGGTACGAAATATTATCCTGACCTTTTGTTCCTTTTTTGGTTGTAATAATTACAACTCCATTAGCCCCTCTTGATCCATAAATAGCTGTTGCAGAAGCATCTTTTAACACTTCAATCGATTCGATATCCGCAGGATTAATAGTTGATAATACATTGACAGTTGCTCCGGCATTAGCTACACCGGCGGTACTGTTGTTATTGTCATTGTAAATTAATATTCCATCCAAAACATAAAGCGGTTCATTACCAGCGGTAATGGAGTTTCCTCCTCGAATACGCACACTCGAAGATGCTCCCGGACGACCGGAACTTTGTGTAACTACCACTCCCGGAATTGCGCCACGTAATAAATTATCTGCTGATGAGGTAACCTGCGAAAGATTTGCTTTTGGAACTGAAGCTACAGAACCCGTAATGTCTTTACGTTTTTGAGAACCGTAACCTACAACCACCAATTCATCTAGTTCCTGACGTTCTTCTTTTATACCGATTGTTACTGGATTTTTATCCACAATAACTTCGGTTTTTTTATAACCAATGTAGCTTATGATTAGAGTATAAGGTAATTTCTGACCGGTTTGAAAATAAAATTTTCCTTCTGCATCGGTCTGAACCCCGTGAGTTGTTCCTTTAATAACAACAGAAGCACCAATAATAGGTTGATTAGTAACGTCATCAACAATAGTTCCATCTAGTTTTGACTGAATTAAAGGCGTCGTGTTTTGAGCATTAACCCCTGCCGTCAGAAGCAGGAGAAATAGTATTGCGTATATTTTTAAATTTTTTTTCATTTCTTTGTACTGGTTTAAGTAATTAACAAGGCACCCTGGGCACTGATTTTTCAGCACTCTAAAATGTGTTCTTGATTTAGCGATAAATATTCTTTAAGCCTCGCCATTTCTGTTGCCGCAGAAATGGCTTTTTTTATTTATATACAGCAGCGGTGCATCTTTTTCATTTTTAGTTTTTTTAGTTGTTAATTATTTTTTTTGATTTATAGGTATAGTTTCAAGAATCATCTCACTACAAATAAATGCATCAGATCGATTTTTGGAATTTTCAATAAGGAATTCTTGTGTTGAATTTTAAAAGTTTCGTTTTTTGGTCCCGATTTATAGTGCATTAAAAAAATCGTTAAACGAAAAGAATTTGCTGAGATTTAGCAACAGAAGCACATATAACAAAATGTGTTATAAGTATATTTTTTTGGAAGATTTAAATACGATATGCTTTCGGTTGTTTTCAAAATATAGTTCTTTATGGTTTTAAATATTATTTTAAACTCTACTAATCCTATAGACAAAGTTAATTTTAATATAATAAAAACCAAAAATTTCTGAAGTTTTTTTTAAAATTGGTTGAATAAGGCTTGCAGGTTTGAATTTGAATACATTGTAATTAATTGATGTTTAGTACTTTACACTAATCGTTGCAAGTGTTAGAAATGTTAAAAAATCTCATTTCTAAATCTGAAAAAGTAAGTTTTTTATACGTTTTATGAGGTTTTAAAATCATTAGTATGATAAGAAAAAAGATCAAAAACATCTGGAAAAGACCATTTTGAGGTTTTAAACCTGTTTTTTATGTAAAAACTAGCTTCATTTTCGAAGTTGATTTTGAATAAATTAGACTAATTTTATAGATATTAAAATAAATTCAAATTTTTTATTCATCCTATGAATAAATACTTATATTTGTAATAAGTATTTATACGTAGTTTATATTTCTTAAAATGATAAAAGTAAGTGAAGCTTTAGCGATAGTAGCTGCAAACAGTTCGAATATGCCGGTTCAAAGAATTCCGGTTCGAAAAGCGTTGGGTTATATCCTGGCAGAAACATTGTATTCTCCAATCGATATGCCGCCTTTTCGCCAATCGGCTATGGATGGTTATGCTTTTATTCACAGTGAAAAACATCAATATGATGTAATAAGTACTTCACAGGCCGGAGATCATTCGAATATAAAACTGAATGAAAATGAGGCTGTACGTATTTTTACCGGAGCTTTTGTTCCAAAAAATGCGGATACAGTAGTGATGCAGGAACATGTACTGGCAAATAAAGATTCGATTTTGATTGCCGCTATGCCGCCACAATTTTCTAATGTTCGTAATATAGGAGAACAAATTGCAAAAGAAGAAGTTGTTTTTGAAGCCAATACTTTAATAACACCGGCTGCAATTGGATTTCTAGCTTGTCTGGGAATCACCGAAATTACAGTTTATAAAAAGCCAAAAGTGGCGATTTTAGTGACTGGAAACGAATTGGTAAAACCAGGGAAAAAATTACCGAAAGGTAAGATATACGAAAGCAATTCGGTTATGTTAGAAGCAGCACTTCAAACAATCGGAATTAATAAAACAAAAGTTTATAAGGTAAAAGATAATCTTAAGGCAACAAAAAAAGCATTAAAAGGCATTCTTGATAAATATGATGTTGTTTTGATTTCCGGAGGAATTTCTGTTGGAGATTATGATTTCGTAAAAGATGCCTTACTAGCAAATGGAGTAGAAGAGCTTTTTTATAAAATAAACCAAAAGCCCGGAAAACCAATGTTCTTCGGATCTAAAAAGGATACTTTAGTATTTGCATTACCAGGAAATCCGGCTTCATCACTGACAAATTTTTATATCTACGTTTATCCTGCCATTAAAAACCGAATGGGATTTGCTGATATTCATTTGCCAAAATTAGTTCGCAAGTTAAATGAGCCGATAACAAATACAACTGGAAAAACATTATTTTTAAAAGCACTTTATGATGAAACCAATGTCACCATTTTAGACGGTCAGGCTTCATCAATGTTAAATACGTTTGCAATCGCTAACAGTTTATTGATTGTTCCGGATGATGTTGAAGGATTAAAAAAAGGACAGTTAGTAACTTTATTGCCGATTAATTAGAAGATGTTGAGAATAAAGAATAAAGAATAAAGAATAAAGAATAAAGAATAAAGAATAAAGAATAAAGAATAAAGAATTTCAAGCTTAAACAGCGGTGTGTAATTTTAAACATACAGCATAGAACTTGAAACTTGAAACAAAGAAAAACCTGAAACAAAAACCATGAATCTCCTTAGTTCCGAAAATATCCTCCTTTTTAGCTTCGCCTTAATTGTGATTGCCTTTTTATATTCTAGTGTTGGACATGGTGGTGCTTCGGGTTATTTGGCTTTGATGACGATTTTTGCTTTTCCGATTTCAGTGATGAAACCATCGGCTTTATTATTGAATTTATTTGTTTCGAGTATTTCGTTTTTCTTTTATTATCGAATGAATTATTTTAAACCGAAATTGTTTTATCCGTTTGCAATTGCTTCAATACCAGCTGCATTTATTGGTGGTTTTATCACTTTAGATAATACAATTTATAAAATTATTTTGGGAGTTGTATTGGTTTTTGCAGCCTTACGATTGTTCGGAATATTCAATTTTAAAGAAAAAGAAGCAGTTCAGATTAATTTGCCTTTTGCCTTGGCAATTGGTTTTGTTATCGGATTATTATCCGGAATGTTGGGTATTGGTGGTGGAATTATATTGAGTCCGATTTTATTGTTTTTAGGATGGGCATCGATTAAGGAATCAGCAGCGATTTCGAGTTTGTTCATTTTTGTGAATTCATTCGCCGGAATTATGGGTTTCTTTTTAGGAGGAAAAACAGTTCCGACAGAAAGTTTTTATTTAGTACCGATTGCCGTTGTAGGTGGTGTTTTGGGAGGCTATTATGGAAGCGGTTATTTCTCTAATAAAACATTAAAAATTGTTTTAGGAACTGTGATTTTATTGGCCAGTATTAAATTGATTTTTCCGTAATAAATTAAAATTAACCGCAAAGTCCGCAAGGTTTTGCAAAGCGGTTTGTCAAAATAGCAAAGTTCGCAAAGCTTTGTGTAGATTTAGCTTTGCGAACTTATTTTAAAGTTGCCGATGAATAAAAAAACTTAGCGCTCTTTGCGGTAAAATTTTTCCTCATTTCAACATGAAACCTGAAACAAAGAAAACCTGAAACAAAAAAGAAAGTCATGAAAACACTAACAGTATTTATTCTTTGTGGAGGAAAAAGTTCCCGAATGCAGTCTGAAAAAGGATTGGTGCTGTTTCAGGGAAAACCATTTATTGAACATATTATTCAGGCAATTTTGCCGATAACAGATCAAATAAAACTGATCACGGCAACCAAAGAATATGATTATTTACCGTATCAAAAAATACCGGATATCATTATAGATAAAGGGCCATTGGGCGGAATATATACAGCATTGACAAATTCTGAAACCGAATTTAATTTGATTTTAAGTTGTGATATTCCGTTAATATCGACGGAGTTATTATCGGAACTTATTTCAAAACATAATAACGAAGCTGGAATTACAGTTTTTGCTTCAGAAAGCAGATTACATCCGTTGATCGGAATTTATTCTAAAAAAGTATTGCCCGTTATCAAAAGCGCAATTGATAACGATCAATTAAAAATGATGGATTTGCTGGCGAAAATTCCGCATCAAATTCTCAATATTGACGAAAGTGAAAACTTTCATCTCACCAACATTAATTCGGCAGACGAATTAAATGATCTTAATATCAATTTAAGTTAGAAGTTATGCGAAATTCAAAAACACCAAAATTAACGATTGTAGGCGCGGGTCCTGGCGATGCTGAATTGATTACTTTAAAAGCAATAAAAGCACTGGAAAAAGCAGATGTGGTTTTGTATGATGCATTAGTAAATGAAGAATTATTGCAATATGCTACAAATGCAGAAATTGTTTTTGTGGGCAAAAGATTTGGATGTCATGCTTATACGCAGGATCAGATTAACGAATTGATTGTTTCGATGGCAAATCGACACGGACATGTGGTGCGTTTGAAAGGTGGAGATCCTTTTATCTTTGGGAGAGGAAGCGAAGAAATTGATTACGTCGAGCAATTTGGTTTAGAAACCGCTATTGTTCCCGGAATTTCATCTGCTTTAGGTGTTCCGGCTTCAGTTGGAATTAGTTTGACACAACGGCAGGTTGCTGAGAGTTTCTGGGTAATTACCGGAACGACTTCAAATCACGAATTGTCTAAAGATGTATATTTGGCTTCAAAGTCGGCTGCAACGGTGGTGATTTTGATGGGAATGCATAAACTGGAAGAAATAATTTCGATTTATAAAGAAAACCGAACTGATGATTTGCCGATAGCTATCATCCAAAACGGAACAAAAAATACAGAGCAAAAAGTAGTTGGAACTATAAGTTCAATTACTAAATTGGTATTAGAAAAGAAGATTTCTTCACCGGCAATTATTGTGATTGGTGAAGTGGTAAAAAATACTTCAAAATTGACTTCCTATTTTCAGGAGCATTTTGATGATGAGTTTATCTTTCAGAATTTAAATTTAGAATAATGATTGAAGTTAAATATTTTGGAGCTGTGGCTGAAAAGACCAAATGTGAATTCGAAAAAATCCCTTTTTCTGAAGTTTCACTGCAACAATTCTTGCAGGATTTAGAAATAAAATACCAATTCGATTCCCTTAGTTTTAGTGTGGCTGTCAATCAAAAAATAGTGCCAAAAACAACCGATTATAAATTGCAGACAAGTGATGTTGTCGCTTTATTGCCACCTTTTGCAGGCGGGTAAATAATGAATTTTATGAATGATTCAATACGTTATAACCGACAAATAATTCTACCTGAAATAGGAGAGAATGGTCAGCATAAATTATCTATAGCGAAAGTTTTGATAATTGGTGCAGGCGGTTTGGGCGCTGCTGTTTTGCCTTATCTGGCTGCAGCCGGCGTTGGTGAAATTGGAATTGTTGATGATGATGTGATTGAAATTTCCAATTTACAACGTCAGGTAATTTATAAAACGTCGGCTGTTGGAAAATACAAAGTTGAGGAAGCCAAAGCAATGGTTTCGGAATTAAATCCGTTAGTGAAAGTGAATGCGATTGCAGAAAAACTTTCAGGAAAAAATGCCATTTCATTATTTGAACAATATGATATTATAGTAGATGCGACAGACAATCTTTCAATTAAATATTTAATTAACGACGCTTGTTTAGTCACAAATAAACCAATGGTTTACGGATCGATTTTTAGATTTCAGGGACAGGTTTCGGTTTTCAATTATCAAAACGGACCAACTTATAAATGTTTGTATCCAGATGAAAATAGTCAGTCTTTAAATTGCGAAGATGCGGGAGTAATCGGAATTTCAGTCGGCATTATTGGCATGCTTCAGGCAAATGAAGTAATCAAAATGATTCTACAAATTGGAGAGGTGTTGAGTGGTAAAATATTGGTTTATAATATTTTAAATAACCAACAGCAAAAGTATGACTTTGAGAAGAATACAATTGCTAAACTAGATAAAAAGGCTTTTGAAGAAAAATATAAAGTAGCTGAAAATCAGATTGAAGAAATTGCTGCAGAGGTAATTGTGAATGAAATTGATAATGATGAAGTTTTGTTTTTGGATGTTAGAAACGCAGACGAACTTCCGAAAATTAATTTCAAAAATGGAATTCAGATTCCGCTGATGAAGTTAGAAAATGAAATTGAAAACCTGAACCCAAATCAAACCATTTATGTTTATTGCCAATCCGGAATCAGAAGTAAAATCGCAGCCGAATTGCTTCAAAGAAAGAATTTCAAGAGTGTAAAAAGTATAGCCGGAGGAGCTTTGGCTTTAAGCCAAATAGTAAAAGAAAAAATTGCAGATTAGAGAAATTTTTCCGCCACGAATTCACGAATGATTATTTTTTAATTCGTGAATTCGTGGCGGAAAAAACCTCAAAAAAAATAAAAGAAAAATGAGTAAAAATGTATTTGTAGAAGGGCCAATTGCTCCTGAATTCATAGCCGAATCTATCGCCAAACACCAATCGAAACACACAATTGGCGCACACAATATTTTTTTGGGACAAGTTCGTGCCGATGTGATTCACGATAATACCGTTGTCGCGATTGATTATTCAGCTTATACGGATATGGCCAACGAAGCTTTGCATGCCATTCGTGAAAAAGCTTTTGCTAAATTCGACTTAACCTGTATGCATATTTATCACAGTTTAGGTGTTGTGAAAGCAGGCGAAATTTGTTTGTTTGTCTTTGTTTCGGCAACAAGAAGAAAACAGGTTTACGAAGCAACAGAAGCCATTGTAAACTGGATCAAAACCGACGTGCCGATTTTTGGTAAAGAAATGTTTGAAAACGATACATTCACCTGGAAACAAAATACTAATGGTTGATATTACGCATAAAATAAACACTTTAAGAGCCGCAACGGCAACAGCAATTGTCAAAGTCAGTAAACAGGAAACAATTGATGCTGTGGTGAATAATCTGGTTCCAAAAGGAAATGTGTTGGAGATGGCAAAAACAGCCGGATTATTTGCTGTTAAAAATACGTATTTGTCCATTCCGGATTGTCATCCAATTCCAATTGAATTTACTTCGGTGGAATATAAAATTGAAGGTTTGACCATTCAGATTATATTTAATGTAAAAACGGTTTACAAAACAGGTGTTGAGGTTGAAGCCATGCACGGTGCTTCGATTGTAGCTTTGACAATGTACGATATGTTGAAACCAATTGATAAGGAAATCGAAATTTCAACCATTAAATTAGTTAATAAAGAAGGCGGAAAATCTTCTTTCAAAAATAAATTTCCGAATGCAATAAAAGCAGCCGTTTTTGTTTGTTCTGATTCGATTTTCGCAGGCGATAAGGAAGATCGTTCCGGAAAAATCATTGTAGAGAAATTAACTTCTTACGGAGTTGAAACTTCACATTATGAAATTATTCCGGATGAAATTGATATTATTCAGGAAAAAGCAAGGGCTTTCGCCAAAGAACATCAATTGGTGATTTTTACGGGTGGAACAGGTTTATCTCCCAGAGATGTCACACCTGAAGCGTTATCACCGTTATTAGAAAGCAGAATACCCGGAATTGAAGAAGCCATTCGCAATTACGGACAACAAAGAATGCCATATGCAATGTTATCAAGAACAGTGGCAGGAACATTAGGAAAAAGTTTGGTTTTGGCTTTGCCGGGATCAACCAACGGAGCCAGAGAATCGATGGATGCAGTTTTCCCTCATGTAATGCACGTTTTTCATATTTTAAAAGGAAAAAATCATGACACCCTCTAAAACCATTTTAACGGATGATTTTGGGCGAAAACACAATTATTTGCGTATTTCGTTACTGGAGAAATGCAATTTACGTTGTACGTATTGCATGCCTGCTGACGGAATCGCATTGTCTCCAAAAGCCAGTTTAATGACGGCTGAAGAGATTTTTGCATTGGCTCAAATCTTCGTGGAAAATGGCGTTGATAAAATACGATTAACGGGCGGCGAACCTTTATTGAGAAAAGATTTTCCTGAGATTATTTCGAAATTATCAACTTTAAAAACGTCTCTTTCAATTACTACAAATGGTATTTTAATTGACCGTCATATTGATGCTTTGAAAGAAGCCAATATCAAAAAAATCAATTTGAGTTTAGACACTTTGGTTTCGTCTAAATTTCACACGATAACACTTAGAAATCAGTTTGAGAAAGTTATTGATAACCTGCATTTGCTTTTGAATAATGATTTTCATGTAAAAGTAAATGTGGTCTTGATGAAAGGTTTTAATGAAAATGAAATTACAGATTTTGTTCAATTAACGCAGTTTTTGCCAATTTCAGTTCGCTTTATTGAGTTTATGCCTTTTGCCGGAAACGAGTGGGACAGAAGTAAAATGGTATCACAAAATGAGATTTTATCAGAAGTAAATACTATATTTTCATCTGAAGAAATTCAAAAGTTAGAAGACGAAAAAAACTTCACGGCGAGAACGTATAAAATAAAAGGTTTTCAGGGAGATTTCGGAATCATAAGTTCCATTACAAATCCGTTTTGTGATGGCTGCAACCGAATCCGCCTGACGGCAAATGGAAAAATCAAGAATTGTTTGTTCTCTAATTCAGAAACCGATTTGTTGACAGCTTTTAGAAATGGCGAATCGATAACCGATTTGATTTCAGAATCTATTAAAAATAAAAAGAAGGTTAGGGCAGGAATGGTTACTGTTTCTGAAATGGATGATCCTACGTTGCATTTTGATAATCGCAGTATGATTGCGATTGGGGGGTGATTTTGCACATTTGGGTCATTGAGAGGAACGAAGCAGTCACATGCCAGGTGTCAATTTCGGTTTTAGTATTTGTAGTGTGGTTGCTTCGTTCGTCGCAATGACTCATTGGAGCGCATAAAAAAAGGTTCAACTTTAATCAAGTCAAACCTTCTTCAAATATTATTTCTTCTTTTTATCTTTTGATTTACCCTTTTTAGCTTTTTCTTTTTCGGCTTTTTTAGCTTTAGCCTTTACTTTCTTAATCTTGTCTTTTTCCTTTTTTTCTTTCTTCTTAGCTTCCGCTTTTAATTTTGCATTTTTGGCTCTTTCCAGTTTTTTGATAACCGCTTTAATAGCTTTTTCTCTTTTCTTAGCCTTTTCTTTTTTCTCTTTTAGCTTGCTTTTTATTTTTTTGTCTTTCGATTTGTTTTTTACAATTTCTAAGGCAATTTCTTCAATATTTAAAACAGCCTGATTGTCCTTAGGCTTTTCAATCGTTTTAATTTCAATGATTTCCGGGGTTACTCCTGCCGTTTTTGGTGTAGAAGTTGTCACTCTTTTAACTACCGCTTTCGGAGTAGTTTTTGAGGCTGGTTTTACCGGAGTTTGAGCCGTTGCTTTTACAGTTGCTGGCGGAGTTTTAGCCGCAGTTCTTGGCGCTCTTTTAACCGGAGCTTTTGGTGTTATTGCTTTTGGTGTTGGCGTTTGAGCAGCTGGTTTAGATTCTACTGAGGTAGTTTCTTTTGTAGTTTCTGCTGTTGATGTTTCAGTATTTTTTACGGCTGGGGTTCTGGTTGTTCTTTTTATCATAACGGTATGTTTTATTGAGTAAAATAGATTTTAACTAATTGGTTATCATGATGATTTAGTGAATCCACCTGGATGTCAATTTTTAATTAAGCTAAATTTAATCAATATTTGAATACGTTAATGTTAAGATTTTCCTTAAGAATTTAAGAAGGATACTATAATCCACATTTTGTGCATATGAAACTGATAACTAGATCTTTTTTATTAATGTAAAAAAATTAATGTGTAGTTATTGATACAATTAAATTGGACTGCTTTCTTTTATTTGAAATTGTCATTAAAAGGTCTGTAATATTTTGCGTTTCATCGTTTGTAAAGCTCGGTACAAAGTATTTTATGTAGGGTAATAATTCAGTTAATGATAAAATTTTAGTGAATTGAAATACTTCTCTTGGTTTATTATTAATAAAAACAATGATATTTCTTATGGGAATTTTTCTATTTCCCCAATGATGTTTAAGCGAATTCAAATTCAATTTGCTCATTTCATCTGTCAAGATTTTGAACAGTGCGAAATTTGTCCTGTTTATTTGTTTAACGGGAGAAAATAGGTTTGGATTATGAATTGATTCTTCACTCCAATTTTTTGTTTCAATAATAAAAACACCGCATGGAGCAATTAAAAGGTGGTCGATCTGAATAGACTTTATATAGTTATTTTCTTTTTTATAATATAAGGGAGGATGAAAAGAGTAATTGAAATCGTTTATCAAAACATAATCGTCAGGCAAGTTTTTCAACATATTTACGACTTTCTGCTCACCGATTGCGCCATAAATCGAATTATTTATTTGATCGATTATTATTTTTTGTTGTTGTAACGTTTGTAATTGCAGTAAGCTACTGTGATTGACAGCATCGATAAAATTTGCCGTTATGAAATTGAAACGCTTATTTTTTTTTAAAAGAATATTCTTTAGTTTTTGTTTTACAACGAAAACTTTAAAAGGATAGGAAATTTGCATAAACCAGATTTGCAGCCAAATAATAAGATTAAAATAATAGTCTTGTAAAATTGGAATGACTTTGGAACCTGGGAGAGGTAAATCATCTATCTGTTTATATAAAGTAATAAGTCGTCTCTTTAAAAGTTTCTGAAGTGCAGTTCTTATCATCAAAATAGAATCGTGTAATCCATCTATTTCTTTTTCAAGAGTAACTTTCTCTTTTTCAATTCGCTCTGTATGATGTAAAATAACTTGTTGTTGTGTAAAATGATAATTTATCCGAAAATTGATTAATTCGTCTATTGACTTAAATTCATCGATTCGATTATAATCTAAATGGTACTGAATGTCATTTAGAGATCCAATTGTATTATGAATTTTGCACATATCCTTATCTGATTAATTATCATTTAAGTTTTGTTATAAATTGATTATCAATAAAATAGTTTATCAAATATATGTAAAATCAAGAACAAATTCAATCTGAAAAGAATCTCGTTTGAAAATTTTAATTCCTTTTTTAATTTTCTTATTCTGCTGTAACTTCTGCTAAAATCTTAAAAGTACTCTTCGGTGCTTCACATAAAGAACAGCAGTAACTTTCAGCCAAATCGGTAAATAAAATTCCTTTTGGAATTCCCTGACTTGCATCACCGTATTCCGAATTATAAAGTGATAAACACTCCTGACATTGGTAAATGTCTAATTGAAGCTTTTCTTTTTTCTGAGTGTTTTCTGTTGATTCCGGAATAGAATTTCCCAATTCTTCAAAATATTTTCGGCTTAATTCAATCAGGATTGTTGGCAATTCTAATTTGTCAATGTCTTGCGAATGCACAATATACTCGCGTGTATTGGCATCAAAATTCTTTGCAAATAAAACATTATAAGTGTCACGGATTTTAATTGATTCTAAAGCCGCTGGCAATTCATTTTTCTCCACTACAATGGATGTAAAATAATGTCCATCACGATTGTATTCCGAGATTCCAAAAGTCAGTCCGTACGTACTAATATCAAATTGATCAAGTGTTCGAACCAAAAAGGTTTTCAGGTTCAAAGCCCATTCCATTGCAACAGGCAAATGCCAGTTTAATTCTAATAAAGAGTGACGAACGTTAATTCCTTTTTTGCCTAAAAATTTCTCCCATTCGAGTTTTCTGTCTTTCGGAATTCCTTTTACGATAAACGATTTCCAGGGCGTGATACATATTTTTCCGATTTTGCAATCAAAACACAAATCGCACATTTCTTTTAGAAAGTCTAAATCGTATAAATTATTTCTCCAATATAATCCCAGCCAATATTGATCGATTCCCATGCGG
Organism: Flavobacterium frigidimaris; assembly: GCF_002217275.1. NCBI lineage: Bacteria > Pseudomonadati > Bacteroidota > Flavobacteriia > Flavobacteriales > Flavobacteriaceae > Flavobacterium > Flavobacterium frigidimaris. Next base: position 110,734 of record NZ_MUGV01000013.1, on the reverse strand, counting down.
TTCATTCCTTCATAATACGGGAAAGGATAAAAAGGAACATTTAAGGGTTTGTCGATGGTTCTGTTATTGGTGTCTAATGCTTCGCTTACTAAACTGAAAATCATATCAATTCCATAAGATTCTTCAGAAACGATTTTCTCGATTTCATAATAAAAAGTAGCAATATCCCAGCTGTAAATCAAAACAGGATAAACTTCCATACGTTCCCATTTTGGTAAACGAATATACAAATACCAGTAATCTTCATGCTCCGAAGCAATAAAATTTAAATGTCCTGTAAACAACGGAACTAATTGTTGCTTAGGATCATTAATGTTGACTTTTAGTTTTGGCTGCTCTTTAAACTGCTCTAAAATATATAAGAATTTGTTTCCCGTAAGCCAATTGGTATTTCTGAAAATATCCGTTGAAACATACGATGAAACAATATTGTTGCCGCTTTTTTCATTTGGAAAAACAAAATGATGTTTCCCGATTTTTTCTTTGCTGGAAAGATTTAATCCCTTCGGAAAAATAATATCCTGTCTTGATCCAAACGAAATCGAATCCAAACCATGATCCATTGCCATATTGACTACTTCACGTAATTCTCCTGGCGAAATAACGCCTCCTTTTACTATTAATCTTGTCAATTCCATATGTTTTTTGTTTCAGGTTTCAGGTTTTTTTAGTTTCAAGTTTTGGGTTGCTGGATTGTGCTGATCTAACCGCAAAGTTCGCAAAGGTTTTTCGCAAAGTTTCACAAAGGTTTATATTCTGTGTAAATTGTTTTCTATCGAAATAAGTTCACAAAGCTATACGATAAAATTTTTGCTCAAAGCTTTGTGAACTTTGACTACTTATTAAACATACATTAAAAAAATCTCTGCGAAACTTTGCAAAAAACATTTCTTAACTCCGTGATAAAATCTATGTTCAAAGCTTTGTGAACTTTGACTATTTATTAAATATCCATTAAAAAATCTCTGCGAAACTCTGCGAAAAACCTTTGTGAACTCTGTGGTAAAATTTATGTTCAAAGCAAAGAAATAAACTAAACTTTGCATTTTGCTAAAATCTCTTTTACTTCGGTTTTACAGCTTCCGCAGCCTAATCCGGCTCCGGTGTTTTTGCATAAGTCGGTGAAATTATTGACACCGCCTTTAATGGTTTCTTCAATATTTCCGGCTCCAACCTGACTGCAGGAACAAACTAATTTTCCTAACACCGGTTTAGCGTTTGAACTGCCTCTTAACAACGAATTTCGCTTGTCTGATAATTCGATTTTGCTTTCGATCATTGTTTTGAATTCAGCAAATTCATTTTTGTCGCCCATTAAAATAGCTCCGACAAGCAAGTCATTCTTAACGATGCATTTTTTGTAATAACGTTGTTTTAGATCGGCAAAAACAATTTCCTCATACGAATCATCGTTTTCCGGAATTTCAATATCTCCGATACTACAGAGATTAATATCTTCCAGTTTCAGAATATTCATTAAAACCGAGCCTTTGTAATAACTGCTAATATCACCGGCTAAATAATTAGCTAAAATATCAGCCTGTTCTTCCGCTGCAGATGTGATTCCGAATAATTTATTATCAAATTCGGCTATTTCTCCAATCGCATAAATATCAGGATTGGATGACTGTAAATACTGATTTACTTTTACACCGCGACCGCAGGCAAGTCCCGTTTCGCGTGCAATTTCGATATTTGGAATAGTTCCGATGGTATAAACGATGGTATTTGCCGTAATGATTCTGCCACTTTTAAGGGCGATTTCTAATTCATTTGGATTTTCGGTTTCAAAAACTGTACTGACTTCATTATCAAAATAAATCTGAATATCACGAAGCTGAACTTCCTCAGCCAATAATTTACTCGAAATCAAATCCAATTGGCGCTCCATCAAACGGGAAGCTCTTTGAATTATAGTGATTTTTATTTTTTTATGTTTTAAGGCTGCCGCCAATTCCAATCCTAATAAACCGCCGCCAATAATAACAACATGTTGCTCTTCCGGAAGTAAATTCGTATTGTCTAAATAGGCTTTTAATCGATCGGCATCTTCTTTACGGCGAACGGTAAAACGTCCCGGCAAATGAAGTTGTGCATTTTCAGGAATAAAAGGACGGCTTCCTGTTGCGAGAATTAGAGAATCAAAAGTGTGCGTCTCGCCCAGACTATCGACTATGGTTTTAGCGGAAGCATTTACTTTATCAATTGCCACGCCGGCTTTCATGGTGATTTTTAATTTATTTAAAGCTTCACCATCTTTTACTTTTAATAATTGTTCCCAGGTAAATTCACCGGTCATGTATTCCGGCAATAAAACGCGATTGTAAAACGGATTTACTTCATTCGAAAAAACAATAATTTCATCGGTAGAATTAAATTCGCGATAATTTTGAATAAATCGGAAGGCCGCAGCTCCAGCTCCCACAATCGCAATTTTCTGGAAAGGCTTTACATATTTGGTAATGTTGACCGTCGTGTATTTAAAATCCGGTTCTTTTGAAACAGGATCAACTACAGTATTCGTGAGATTATTGGTTCGGTTCAAATCATTATCAAGCTGTTTTCCCCAATGCATTGGCAGGAAAACCACTTTTTCCTTGATCGAATCGGTTACTTTTGCTTTTACGCGAACTTCTCCGTTTTTACTGGAAACAATTACGATGTCACCATTTTTGATGTCGTTTTTGTAAGCATCAATTGGGTTAATTTCCAGAACCGGACTTGGTGTATGCGTCATTAAACGGGATACTTTTCCGGTCTTGGTCATCGTGTGCCATTGATCACGAACTCTTCCTGTAGTCAGGATAAATGGAAATTGCGGACTTGGTTGTTCCGAAGTATTTTCAATAGCCGTTGGTAAATTGAAAATTGCTTTTTTTGATGGCGTGTAAAACTTCTTATCTGTAAAAAGGCGAGGCGTTCCCGGATGTCCATAATCAGGAACGGGCCATTGAAAAGTGCCTTCGGTTCTTAAACGATGATAATTTAAAAATGAAATATCAATATTGGTGTTTTTGGTCAGGGCACAATGTTCTTTGTAAACTTCTTCGGCGCTATTAAAATTGAAGCCGTTGAAATTCATTTTTTTAGCAAAACGAATTAAGATTTCAATATCCGGAAGTGCTTCTCCGGGAGCATTGATTCCTTTTGGTAAATAAGAAATACGACGCTCAGAATTGGTCATAGTACCTTCTTTTTCCAACCAACCAGCGGCAGGCAATAAAAGATCGGCATATTTTGAGGTATCGGCATTATGTGAAATATCCTGAACAACCACGAATTTGGCCTTTTGCAATGCTTTTTCAATGCGTCTCGAATCCGGTAAACTCACCATCGGATTGGTACAGATAATCCAAACGGCTTTCATTTTGCCTGATTCCAATGCTTCGAACATTTCGGTTGCTGTTAATCCCGGTTTATCTGAGATTTCGTCAACGCCCCAAAAATCGGCAACTTCTTTACGATGTTCCGGATTTGCAATGTCCTTGTGTGCCGCTAAAAGTGTCGCCATTCCGCCGACTTCACGTCCGCCCATTGCATTGGGTTGTCCGGTTAAGGAAAAGGGACCAGAACCCGGTTTTCCAATTTGTCCTGTCAATAAAGATAAATTAAGTAAAGCCGTATTTTTATCTACACCAACAGCACTTTGATTTAAACCCATTGCCCAAAGCGAAATAAATCCTTTTGCTTTTCCGATAATATCGGCAGTGAGTTTAATATCGTTTACGGAAATTCCGCAAAGTTTTGAGGCTTTTTCCAGAGAAGTACTTAAAACTAAATCTTTATATTGTTTGAAGTTTTCAGCATGATTCTTTACAAAATCATGATCTACGTATCCTTTTTCGATAATGCGTTTCGCAAGCGCATGGTATAAAATAATATCTGATCCGGGAATAATTTGCAGGTGTAAATCGGCGAAAGCAGCCGTATCTGTTCGTCTCGGATCAATTACAATAATTTTTATTTTCGGATTATTCTCTTTGTGTTTTTCAATTCTTCTGAATAAAATAGGATGACACCAGGCCGGATTTGCACCGGTAATCAGGAAAGTATCTGCCAGCTCAATATCGTCGTAAGCAATTGGCACAGCATCTTCTCCAAAAGTCTTTTTATAACCCACAACCGCAGAACTCATACAAAGTCTCGAATTGGTATCTATGTTATTGGTTTTCAAAAAACCTTTTACCAGTTTATTGACCAAATAATATTCCTCCGTTAAACATTGGCCAGAAATATAAAACCCAACGCTGTCCGGTCCGTGTTTTTTTATGATAGAAGTAAAAACCGCTGCGGCGCGATCAAGAGCAGTGTCCCAGCTCACGCGTTCCAGCGGATAGGATTTGCTGCCTCGCATTTCAGGATATAAAATTCGGTCAGAAGTATCGTTTACTACGTAGTGCAAGTTCATTCCTTTAGAACACAACATTCCTTTATTTACCGGATGGTCTTTATCGCCCGTAACCATCACACCATTTTTGGCATCATTAGTAACGATAATTCCGCAGCCGACGCCACAATATGAACAGGTAGTTTTGATTTTGGTATTTTGCATTACAGCTTCTTTTTTAAATACAACTATTGTAATTATGCCCAGTCGTAAATGCCTCACGTATTTGACTTAGACAAAAATAAGTATTTTTACGTATAAATACTTATTTTTTGAAATTATTTTTCTATTTTTGATGAAAATAAATGAGGAACAACAAATTAGTTTTTAAATCAATAAAAATTTAGGACTCATGAAAGACGAGCAAGCAATTTGTTATTCCTGCGCCAACGAAAACTGTTTTATTAAAAAGCATCTGCATCTGGAGCAAATGAAACAATATGTTCAGAAGAAACATAGTTTTGTTTGTAAAAAAACGCAGCAGTTTATCATCGAAGGCGCTCCAATTCAGGGACTTTATTTTATTTGTAAAGGAAAAGTAAAAACGGTTAAAACCGGAATTAACGGCCGCGAACAAATTGTTCGACTTACTAAAAACGGTGATACTATTGGCTTTCGTGGTTTCGGAACAAGTAAACGATATCTTATTGGTGCTTATGCTTTAGAAGATACAGTTTTGTGCAATTTCAGCAATGAAACCATGATGGAAATTCTTCAAAACGTTCCCGAATTTACGTATGCCTTAATGTTGTTTTACGCCGATGAACTCAACAAAAGCGAAAACAATATCCGTAAAATCGCCCACATGAACGTGCGTGAACGTGTTATCGATTTGCTATTGTACATCCACCGAAAATTCGGCCAAATAAACGGTTTAATAGACATCGAACTCTCAAGAAAGGAAATCGCAGACTTCGCTGGAACTACTGAAGAACAAGTGATTAGGGTGCTTTCAAGCCTTAAAAAAGAATCCTTAATAAAAACCGTAGGCAAAAGAATTGGCATCCTTGCAATCCCCAAACTCCAGTCAGAAATCATGGAACATAAGTATTTTTAGTTTCAGGTTTTCTTTGTTTCAAGTTTCAAGTTTCACGTTTCACGTTTCAAGTTTCAGGTTTCAGCTTTCACGTTTGTACCCATAATAATACAAATCCATTCCTCTTTTCTCTATATTCTATACTCTTTATTCTTGCTTCTTGCTTCTTTGCTCTTTATTCTATTCTCTTTCTTCACCATCCCAAAAATTATCTAATTATCTAATTGCCAAATTATCTAATTCTCCTAAGTAAATTACGTATACCTCAAAAATCTCTTATTTCATTGACATTCGCATCTGTTTCATGCGAAAACGCAGAAAATAAATTGACTTTCAAACGCTTTTTATTGGTTAAAAAAAATGTTTTGATATGGTATAAGTATTGTACTTAAGTATTTATACGTATATAAATTTGCTTCATACAAATCAAAACAAATTATTATGAGCAAATTAACCAATCCTATATTAAAAAACCACAAGATTAATTTTTCATCAAAACTTTCAAAATCTATATTGTTAGGTTTTGTATTTACAATTTTGGGAAGCTATGAAGCAAAAGCGCAATTTACCCTTACAGGTCAGTTAAGAGACCGTGTTGAAATGCGCGCCGGACAAGGAACTTTACAACAAGAAGGTGATAAAGCGGCTTTATTTACAAGTCAGAGAACAAGATTAAACGCCGGATATTCCGGATATAGATTTAAAATATTTACCGCAGTACAAGACGTTCGCGTTTGGGGACAAGATGCTTCCTCTATTAACAGAACAACAACAGAAGCGAATAACGGAATTTTATTGCACGAAGCCTGGGCTGAGATTTTTTTGAATGATACGGTGAGTACGATTCAGAATCTTTCAATAAAAGCAGGACGTCAGGAAATCTCTTATGACGATCAGAAAGTTCTGGGAAGTTTAGACTGGTTACAACAAGGAAGACGTCACGATGCAATTGTTTTCAAATTCGCGAATAAAGGCTGGATTGCTGATGTGGGAGCTGCTTTCAATCAGAATAAAGAAAATAATGCAGGGACAGTTTACAATGGTACAAATCCGGCATACGGTGCAGGGACTAACGGAATTGGAACAATGTACAAGTCATTTCAATATGCTTATGTGGGGAAGAAATTCTTCTTTGGTGACTTGTCTTTTTTATTCTTCAAAGATGATTTCAATAAATATACTTTAGTGACTGCAGGAACGCCAGCAGTAACGACAAAAGTGAACGGAACGGGAGTTTGGAGCCGAAATACAACCGGAGTTTACTTCAATACCAATGTAACCCGAAAATTAAATTTGATGGGTAGCTACTACTATCAAGGTGGAAAAAATAAAGATGGAAGATCATTAAATGCCAATTTGTTTTCGATTACATCAACTTTACAAGTAGGAAGAAAATTGTTTATTGGTCCTGGAGTTGATTTTTTATCGGGTGATGACGGAACCAAAACAGTTACGGCCGATTCAAAAGACAATCGATTTGATCCGCTTTACGGAACGCCTCATAAATTCTGGGGAAGCATGGATTATTTTTATGCAGCGAATGGTTTTGGAAAACAAGGTTTGCTGGATTACTTCTTCAAAATTAAATACAACGCCAAAGATAATTTAAGTTTTGCATTAGACATTCATGGTTTTGAATCGGCAAATACTTTATCTAACGGAGCTGGCGGAAAACTAAACTCTTATTTAGGAACCGAATTGGATCTACTTGTAAAATACAACCTAACCAAAATTATCAATATCGAAGCAGGTTATTCTTTCATGAAAGCTACCAATTCTATGGCTTCTGCAGCCGTTAAAAATGTTGCCAATGCCGATTTAAGCCCTCAGTTTGCTTATGTAATGCTGAACATCAAGCCTAATTTTTTAGCTAAAAAATAAAAACAAATAACTTTTAAATTTCTTAAAAATGAAAAAAATACAGACAAATACAACAGAAGTTTTTAAAAGAATAGTACTGACTTTAATACTCGTTTTAGCCGTTTCTTTTTCGGAAGTATCAGCGCAAAATGATCCAGTAAAACTTGGATTTATCCCCCTAACGGATTGTTCTCCAATTGTAATGGCAAAAGAATTAGGATTGTTTAAAAAGTATGGAGTCGAAGTAGTGGTAACGAAAGAATCTTCCTGGGCCAATGTTCGTGATAAAATTTTAACCGGTGAATTAGACGGAGCGCACTGTCTGTATTCAATGCCGTTTTCGGTTTACACCGGGGTAGGAGGAAAAGCAGGTTCTGAAATGAAAATCGCCATGATGCTGAATGTGAACGGCCAGGCGATTACACTTTCAAATGATTTTTGTGGAAAAGTAGGTTTTAAACAAATGAACAAAATTGCACCTGTCGTGGCGGCCAAACTTAAAGCGGAGAAGGAAGTGACTTTTGCCATGACTTTCCCGGGAGGAACACATGATTTATGGTTAAGAAACTGGATGGCCATTGCAGGTGTAAATCAAAAAACATCTAAAATTATTACGATTCCGCCTCCACAAATGGTCGCTAATATGAAAGTGGGTAATATGGATGGGTATTGTGTTGGAGAACCTTGGGGCGGCGTTGCAGTAAAACAGGGAATTGGTTTTACACAGGTAGCTTCACAAGATATCTGGAAAGATCATCCTGAAAAAGCTTTGGTTGTGAACAAAGAATTTAGTGAAAAACGCAGAACAGATCTTGTAAAAGTGATGAAAGCCGTTTTAGAAGCTTGTATTTGGTTGGACAATCCGGTAAATCGTAAAAAAGCAGCTGCTATAATTGGGAAAGCACCTTATGTAAACGCTCCTGCTGATGTTATCGAAAATAGATTAATGGGGAATTACGATTTGGGCTGTAATCAGGGAACAGAAGTTTATGCTAAAGATTATATGCTGTTTTACAAAGGGGGTCTGGTAAATTATCCTAGAAAATCGTACGCGATTTGGGCTATGGCGCAATATGTTCGATTTGGGTATTTGAAAGAAGCACCAAATTATAAAGCCATTGCCGATAAATTGATTTTACAGGATTTATATGAAGAAGTGGCGAAAAGCATGAAAGTAAAAGTGCCAAATGACGATATGAAACCTTTCTCGTTAACGATGGATAAAACGGTTTTTGATCCTTCAAATCCTGCGGCTTATTTAAAAGTGGTTAAAAAGTAAAACTATTTTTAAGTGGATAAAGATTAATTTTTTTTCGCCACGAATTCACGAATTACTATTGCCATGCTTAATAAAAAAAAACTAATTCGTGAATTCGTGGCGGAAAAACCTCTAACATAATTTTTAATTTAAATCAGAATATCATGTCTAATAAAGATACTTTAACGCTAAACGATATCGCGGATCAAACAGAAGTTTTGATGGAAAATACCGCGATTGATACGGGAAGAAATGAGAAATTAAAATTGATTTTAAATGCAATTACGATTAAACTAAAATCAACTGCATTTGCAGGAATCGGAATCGCTTTATTTATTGGTTTTTGGAGTTTGTTGAGTTTCTATACGAAAGATGCACTTCCGGGACCGCTGGCTACTTTTACCGTTTTGAAAGAAATGTTAAGCGATCCGTTTTACGATTACGGACCGAATGATAAAGGAATCGGACTGCAATTATTCAATTCGATAAAAACCGTTTTACTGGGCTTTTTATTAGGTTCATTAGTAGCAATTCCAATTGGGATTTTGATGGGAGCGAGCAAGATTTGCAAACAAATTATGTATCCAATTGTACAGCTTTTAAAACCGGTTTCACCTTTGGCCTGGTTTCCAATTGGATTGGTCGTTTTTAAAGATACCGGTATGGCGACAATCTTTATTGTTTTCATTACGTCATTATGGTCCACTTTAATCAATACCTCTTTCGGAATCGCTTCTATTCCAGAGGATCATAAAAATGTAGCAAAGGCATTCGGTTTCTCCAAAATGCGCTATCTCACCAAAATATTAATTCCGTTTAGTTTGCCCCACATTATAACCGGATTACGTTTGAGTATTAGTGTTGCATGGCTGGTAATTGTAGCAGGAGAAATGCTTTCGGGCGGAGCCGGAATCGGTTTTTTCGTATGGGACAGCTGGAACGCCTTAAGTTTAGAAAAAGTAATTTCAGCCATCATCATCATCGGAGTAGTGGGTTTGGTATTCGATAAATTCTTCACGTTTATAGAAAATAAAGTTTCTTATAAATCGTAGGTTCAAAGGTACAAAGGAGCACAGGTTCAAAGGGACAAAGGCAAGCAACTTGAAAGCTGAAACCTGAAACCTGAAACCTGAAACTTGAAACTCTCCAAAATCTAAAATCAAAAATCAACAATCTAAAATTACACACATGAGTTATTTAGAAATCAAAAATTTAGAGATATCATTTCCAACTCCAAAAGGGAAATACATTGCTGTTCGTGATATTAATTTATCCATTCAAAAAGGAGAAATCATTTCGATTATCGGACATTCGGGTTGCGGGAAATCAACTATTATGAATGCTATTGGCGGTATGCTGACACCAACTGGCGGATCTGTGGAATTAGCCAATCAAAAGATAAAAGGACCGGGACCGGATCGCGGAATCGTTTTTCAAAATTATTCACTTTTACCTTGGTTAACGGTAGAGCAGAATATCTTTCAGGCTGTTGATTCGGTTATGAATTGTTCTAAAAAAGAAAAACACGAGATTGTGATTCAGAATCTTAAAATGGTTAATTTATTTGAGCATAAAGATAAATTACCAGGACAGCTTTCGGGCGGAATGAAACAACGTGTTGCCATTGCGAGGGCTTTTGCGATTAATCCGGGAGTATTACTTTTGGACGAACCTTTCGGAGCTTTAGATGCCTTAACCAAAGGATCAATGCAATTGGAAGTTTTGAAATTATGGAATTTAGACAACAGAGAAAAAACAATTATTATGATTACGCACGATATCGAAGAAGCTTTGTTTTTATCCGATAGAATTGTGGTGTTGAATAATGGTCCGGCATCGACTATAAGAGAAATTGTAGAAGTGCATTTGCCAAGACCGAGAAACAAAATTGAAATCGTAAAAATGCCTGAATATATTGCTTTGAGAGATAAATTATTACATTTATTGACAGACAAATTCTCTATTGAAGATATGGGAATGAAGTATAAAAATTAAAGAGAATTTAGTTGAGATGTTCTGTTGAGACGCAAAGATTTGCGTCTCAACATTTATTGATTTATTTTTTCTTTCCAACAAATCGAATTACAGAACCTTTTCCATTATGGAATAACCCTTCGTTCAGTTCGATTTCTGTTTCTTCTAGTTGAATGATTTCGTAATTAGGAAAATCAGCTTTTATTTCTTCTATTGAAAATAGGGATTCAATATCTTTTGGTCCTCCAACTTTGTCATTTATTGCCAGATATTCTAAATGTTTTTTACTGAAAGCTTCAAAAATAATAATTCCGCCTTTTCGCAAATAAGTTTCAAGTGTTTTGTGGAGATACGATTTTATTTCAGCAGGAAAATGAGCATAAATCAAAGCAATAGCATCAAATTGCTCCGGTTGATAATTTAGTGTTTCTAATGCTCCAACTTTATAATCAATAGTTACATTATTGGCTTCAGCTAGTTTTAAAGCTTTGTTTTTTCCTTCTTCGCTGATATCAAAAGCAGCAACTTCCCAGCCTAGTTTTGCGGCGTAAACAGCATTTCGGCCTTCGCCTTCGGCAGGAAAAAGAATCGTTCCGGCATTTAATTTTTCGATTTGTTCTTTAAAGAAATTATTGGGTTCCTCGCCATATGCAAATGCTGCGTTGCTGTAGCGGTCGTTCCATCTTTCCGTCCAGGTGTCATTCATTATTTATAGATTAAAGTTAATAATTAAAGGCTTGTGATCACTGTGCATCGTCCATTCGTGATAAGTTCCAACTTCGACATGGTCCAGAACTTCTATAAAATCATTTGAAGCAAAACAATAATCAAGATGATAAGGTCTGTTTTCATGACGATAAAGATACAAAGTAGGATGCTCTTCTTTACCCTGAATTTGATTGAAAAATTTATGATAGGTACTGTAAATCTTCTTTGCTTCGAGTTTGTTTACTACCGTCGTATGATTTCCTTGCCGACGTGGTTTGTCCCAAATGGTATTGCTGTTAAAATCACCAATTAAAATCGTTTTGGTCTCTCTAATTAGATCTTCGTAATAGTTAATAGCTTTCCAAACCTGAGTTACATAAGCGCCATCTTTATCTGCAGGATTATTGGCCCAGACAGCGAATAAGGTAAAATCGACTTTGCCACCTGTAACGGAAATAGGTAGAATGTTTTTGAAAGTTGGATTATGACAGTCCAGTAACTGAAAGCGATAATCGCCATAAGAAAAAATGCCAACTCCTTTATGCGGATTTGTACCGTACCAAAGAATGTCGGTCGGTAGTTTCGAGTCAGCAGGGAATTTGAGTTTTTCAGGATTTTCACACTCAGAAATTACGACAATATCAGGATTGTAAGGCAGAATGAATGCTGCCTTTTTTCTGAATGCCATGTTGCAATTCCAGGTTATGAGTTTCATTAGAATGGAGGTTTTTACTTGTGATTTATTTAATCTGAACCTATTAATTTTGTTTTTCCGTTAGTGATGTCGATTGAGATAGAATGAAATGAGTAGTAATTGTATAAGGATTTTCATAGAAGGATTTAATTAGTCATTTTTAGGGTTTTATTAGATGTGAGATAAAACTTTTTTATAATATTAAAACCAAAGTGATCTAAAATTAAAGATGATATTATAGTAGAAATGGCGATTAGTTTATAATTTACATTAGAATGATGATAATGATAAATGCTGTTTTTGTCGATTGCTGTTGTATATTTTATTATTTGCGACTCTAGAAAGCAGAAGAAAAGGTAAAATGAAATTAAAAAAAATGGAAAAATTAGAATTGGAATAAACCTATACTTCTTGAAATTTGAAACGCTTAAAATTATAGCTAATCCAATTGGAATTAAGGTCAATATAAAACCTAAATCTGGAACGAAAAGGCGAATTTCTTTTCCACCATAATATTGTAAATCGTAGTTAGCAACTTTATAAATTATTGTTCGTGTTAAAGTGCGATAGTTTATATCATAAATTATTCCGATTAAGAAAAATAGAATAATTGAAAAAAGTAAAATTATTTTATTTTTAAATTTCATTAGATTTAAAATAGATTATTGTTCCATCAAATATATCTAAATAAAAAATAAAAAAGATAGATTATCCAAAAGCCAAAAAAAATGCCCTTTTTTCTTTTCGGAAAAAAGGGTAAATTATATAAGTAAACGTTTAAAAGATCTATTTCTTAAAACTATAAACTACTTTTTAATCTTAACCAACAAGTTTTGTTATACCATTATTGATGTCAATTTCTGCAAAGTTATGTTTTCCCATAACGATAAGTAGTTTGTCAGTATTATAGCCTACATATCTTATTTCAGGATTTCCATTTTTTGGTTTTCCGCAAATAGAAATTACATTTGTTTGCCATTTCAATTTGCTTCCTTTATAAGCAGAGATAGTTTGTAGGTCGTTTTCAACATAATAAATAATGTTGTTTTTTTTAATTCCTCTTTTTTGCGTTTTTGCAAAATTAATTTCTGAGTTTTTTGAAATTAAAGTGTCATTGAATTTTTGACCAATGCCAGTGTGCGTGACAAAAAATGTCAACATAGATAGTTTTAAAAATTGTTTCATTTGGATAGAATTGGGGGTTCATAATCGATTCAAATATAATTAATTAAAGCAAATAATAACATTTTATTAAGAGAAAAAAAAAGACCCTTTTCCGAAATGGGAAAAGGGTAAAATATCTAAGTTAATTTTAAAGAAAAACTATTTTTTCCAACTAAAAATTCGGGGATTCACAGAAACCATCATCCATGCCCAATTGTTGGTATGACCTGCGTCACCTGCTTTTAAAAATTCCATAGTTTTAGAGCCAAACATTTGAGAATAACCTCCCGTAAGCGCAATGTCCTTTTTGAAGTTATAGCCTGTTGTAAAATCAATTTCTGTTCCTAAATAATGTTTTAATTCTTCATTAAGTGGTGTTACAATTTTATTCGGAGTATTAAATACATGCGGAATCAAAGCAAATTGCCATTTGTTGCTGGTATAATTCAGTTTTAAATAAGCATCTTCTAAGCCCATTGTGTTTTGGTAATTACCAACATAGAAATAATCCATATAACCATTGTAAGCATGATTGTTACCAAATATAGGAGAGAAGGACTTGATAACATTACTTTTATCGTTTGTATCTTTTCCGGATAAAAATTCATAACCCAGACAAGCTTTAAAAGAATCGGTTACAGTATATCCAAAACTACCTCCGGCATACCAGGCACTAACTTGTTTGTCAGCATTTTTGCCGGTTTGACCGTATAGGCCAACATTGGTGTCAATTTTTTTGGTTTTGTACGTTAGATACGTTCCAAAAGTCTGCTTGTAATCAACCAATAGTTTCTTTTGGATATTTTCATATTCATAACCTGTATTCAAAAACAGTAAGCTGGCACCAAAATTTTCATAATTAGAATGAAACCATGCATATTGCATCGCTTTGTAATTGGCTACCTTGTAAGGTGTTTGGATGATATTTTCTGCAGTTGAATTATAAGCCGCTCCTAAATCCAATTGATGATTTACGGGATGAAAAGAAACCACCAACGCATCATGACTTTGTCCTTGTTGTGCCCAATCCATTTCGGCCATAATACGCTGATTATCGTAGGCTAATACTTGTCGGCCCATTCTTGCACTCCATTTAGGTGTGAAATCATATTGCGCCCAGGCTTCAAAAAGCGCAACACTATTTTTATCAGCAAGTGTTGTGGTCGGAACATCTCCCCAGGTTCTGATGTTTTGCAACGTTACTTTTGTACTTAACTGATCTTGTTTGTAATTAAAATTTAATCTCGTTCGCTGCGAAATTTGAGAAGTTCCTTCCTGACCTTCCGGTAAAAGTGTTCTATACCCATTTCGATACTCGAAGCGCGGTCTGATTTGTAAATTTGCCTCTAATTCTTGTGCCTGTACACCTGCTGTGATCATCCCCATCAGCGCTAAAAGAATTATTCCTGATTTTTTCATATTGTGATTTATTAAAAATAAGTCGCAATATTATAAGAATAGGATTACTTTTTAACTGATAAATATCATGTTTTTAAGAGGCGATAAGAGGCTAATTACGGTCAATAACACGGGATAAAACAGGTTGTTTTTCGTTCATAATTTTAGTGATGGTATAATGCATCCAAATCAAACAAAGAGCGGAAAATACAAGGATAAAGATCCATGAACTAGACCAGATTCCGGTTGCCGTTAACAGGTATCCAAAGATAATCGGGCCAAAGAAACCGCCTAGTCCACCAATCATTCCAACCATTCCACCAACAACACCCACTTCTGTTGGGAAATATTCGGGAATATGTTTGTAGACCGCGGCTTTTCCAATTCCCCAGGAAATCCCGATTAGAATAACCAAAACCAGAAAAACCCACATATTGGCATCAAATTTAATTACGGTGATTCCTTTGGCCAGCAATTCTTTTTTCTTCACTGTTTGGTTTTGTTGTACTACAACTTGCTGCCAGGAAGTTTTAGTTGGGAAAATGGCATTTTCAACATCAGTTTCTTTTTTCTGAGCAACAGCAAAATCAGTATCGCCAACTTTAATTTTGTCATTTGAAACTTGCGTGATTGTTCCTTTTTTGGTAGCCAAAACGCCCGGGCCTGTTGTTGTGATTTCCATTTTCGGAACCATTAATAAAGCGCTTAAAACAACAGAAGAACTTAAAACCCAATACATCACTTTTCTGGCTCCGAATTTATCTGATAAATAACCACCAAAAGCCCTGATTACACCAGAAGGCAAACTGAAAAGCGTTGCAAATAATCCACCCATTACCAAACTCGTTTGATACACGTTCATGAAATTCGGCAATAACCATTGTGAGTAAGCCACGAAACATCCGAAAACTAAAAAGTAATACGCTCCAAAACGCCAAACTCGTGCACATTTAAGAGATTGCAGCATTTGTGAAACACTTTTGGTATTGTTTTCTATTTTTTTGTTTTTAGCGAAAATTAAAAAGGCGATTCCAATTACAACCAAGGCTATACCATAAATTACAGGCAATATTTTCCAGCCGTTTTGCGGATCTTCTATCGAGAAATGATTTAATAAAGAAGGTGCTAAAAAGGTAGTGATTGCAGCTCCGGCATTTCCCATTCCGAAGATTCCTAAAGCACGTCCCTGCCATTCTTTTGGATACCAAATCGAAGTATATCCAATTCCGACAGCAAAACTCGTACCGACCATTCCGAATAAAAAACTCAATAAGGCGAATGTTATAAAACTGTCTGCAAGAGGCAATAAAAATAACGGAATCGAGCAGAGTAGCAGTAACAGTGAAAAAACATATTTTCCACCAAATTTATCAGTCAAAATACCAATTGGCAAACGCATAATTGATCCGGTCAGAATCGGAATGCCAAGCAGCCAACCAACCTGAACAACGCTCCAGTGAAAAATACCATTATCTACTAAAAAGGTTACTAAGACACCATTTAAAGTCCAACAGGCGAAACACACGGTGAAAGCCAGGGTATTTAAAATTAAAATTTTGTGTGATTGCGAGAGTGAGTTTGTATTTTCCATAGCACTTATATTTTTTAACAAAAATAAGTACTATAACGTAGTTAAAAACTGCGAAAACGCAGTTTTTGAGAAATAATTACGTAATTATACGTAGTTTTTTATAATAAAGAATACTCCGTCGCTTTATTCGAAAGTTCCATTAGATTTTTTACTTTCAGCTTTTTCATCAGGTTAAAACGGTGCACTTCGGCAGTACGCTTACTGATATCAAGCGCTTCAGCAATTTCTTTGTTTCCTTTTCCGGATAATAAAAGCGTCAGGATTTCTTTTTCTCGTTTGGTAATCATCATTTCCTCCCCTAAGTTTTGTTTAGGTTCTAATGAAGCAGAAGAGTTTGTCAATTGTCCAATAAGTATAGAGGAAATATCTCCACTGAAATATTTTCCACCAGCAGCAACAGTATGAAGGGCTTTTAAGAATTCTTCTTTACTGGAACCTTTCAATAGATAACCATCGGCTCCGGCTTTAATCGATTTCAATACGTATTCTTCAGATTCGTGCATAGAAAGCATAATGATTTTTACGTCATTATTCTCGCTTCTAAGTTTTTCTACTACCTCGATACCGGTTAAGTTCGGCATACGAATATCTACTATAAGTAAATCGGGTTTACTGTCCGCAACCACTTCAAGAGCGTCGGCTCCATCAATAGCTTCGCCCACAACCTCAATGTTTGCTTCGTTTTCCAGTAAAGATTTTATTCCATCTCTTACAAATACATGATCATCTGCCAGGACAACTCGAATAGTAGCACTCATATTTTACTTAATTTTGATTCTGAATTTTTACGTATATTCATCTATAAAGAAGATGCTAATATACGTAATTTTTTAGATTAGATAATGTGCCAATTAGATAATTAGATAATGTGAGAATTGTTTAATTAGATAATGTGGCAATTAGATAATTAGATAATGTGCAAACAACTTTGTTATTTGGTTATTTTTTTGCGCAAACTTGTCATCTCGACGAAGGAGAGATCACACTCGTGGATCGACAAAGATTGGAGATTTTGATTGCGGAGTTTCGCGTGTCATTGATATATACAACGGAAAATTATCTAATTATCTAATTGACAAATTATCTAATTATTCAAATTGGTATATTAAAAGTAATCCTAGTCCCTTCACCAGGAATTGATTTAAAGAAAACGCGTCCGTTAATGTATTGGATTCTTTCCTGCATAAATAACATTCCCATTCCGGATTCACTGTTACGTTTCTTATCAACAGCAGCTACATCAAAACCTTTACCGTTGTCATCTACAATAATGCTAAGTAAAGTATTGCTGTGCGAAAGCTGAACAATAATATGCGATGATTCAGCGTATTTAATGGCATTATTGATGGCTTCCTGGGTAAGGCGATAAATATTGATTTCGATTAAAGAATCTAAACGCTGGCTAAAATCGGTTTTGTTATAGAATAGAATTTCTTTTCCTGTCAGTTTAGAAAGTTCCTGAGTCAGTTTTGCCAGTGATGAAACAATACCGTGATCGCTTAATTCCGGAGGCATTAAATTGAAAGTTGCGGTGCGGACTCCCTTGATAATATCAAGAGATAATTTCTTTAAATATTCAATTTTTTGAGCCGATTTTTCCTTGTCATCCAAATTGATACTTTCTAAACTGAATTTCAAACCAGTTAACATTTGGCCAATTCCGTCGTGAATTTCTTTGGCAATTCGGTTTTGTTCGTTTTCCTGATTCTCAACAATTTTACTCGAAATAACCTTTTGCTGATTGATTTTTTCGGTACTGTTTTCGATGTTTAGCCGTTCTACTTCACGCTGTGCTTTTTTGCGTTCTGTAATATTGAAACAAATAATTAGAAGTTCTAGTTCATCTTTTTTTATGGTAACCGGAACCATTGAAAGATCCAGCCAGATATTTTGTGCTTCTTTGTTGATAATATTAATTTCACCCTGCCAGCCACTGCGCTGTTTTTCGAAAATAATGCGGTCAATATTTAATTGCTCTTTTTCGTCAGTGGTTAAAACTTCAGAGAATTTTTTGTTGGAAGAAAACTTAGTGTAATTTAAAAGTTTGGCGAATTTTTCACCAATATGAATAATGGAACCATCAGGCGCAATCCGGCAATAGAGCAGCGTATTTTCCATCGCATAATTCAGCGATTTTAATTCTTTTACGGAGTTTTCCTTTATTTCGCTGATAATCTCGGTGTCGTATGCGAGTTTTAAAGCTTTCTTTTCAGAAGATAAAAGTTTGGCAATAAGTCGTTCTATCTTTTTGTTGGTTGGTTTGAAGATAAAGAAAAATTCCAGCAGTAAGACTAATAGGGTAAAGGCAAAAATCCAATACTCGATTCGGCGTTGTTCTGTTACTTTTTCGTGTGCTTCCAGATCATACTGACTCACAATCTGATTCATTTTCGAAAGAAAAAGACCTTCGTTTTTCAGAATGGTTTCAACCAGTTTTTGATTCGTTGCTAAGTTGCTTTTTTGCTCTAAATTCAGCAGAAACAAATCGGTCGTTTCTACAATATTGTTGAAACTAGGTTTTATTTCAAGGTATAATTTATCTAGCGTTTCGCTTTTTTCTTTCGGAAAAGCCAGGCTATCACTTCCATTTTCGAGTGAATTTTGGTTGTTTTTCCAAAGAGATAAAACATTTTTTAGATGGGAAATTTGTTTTTGAGAAGTGGTATCAGAAACATAATGTAAAATCAATACTTCTTTTACAATTTTCTGACTCAGCATTCTCTGCTTCCCGGAAATATTGATGATTTTAGAATCGCTAAGCTGTTGTTTTAAGTTGTATTGAACTAAAACCTGACTTATAATTATAGTTATAGCAATAGTCCACAGTGCAAAAAAATACAGACGGCGTAAATTTTTGAACGTAATTTTATCTGCAGTTTCCTGATTGCTTTTTTTCATTCGAAGATAATATTTGTCTTTAGCGGAAAATGGAATTCGCTTTCAGCTCATTTCATAATAAATTACAATCCTAAAGAAGCTTTTATCAAGTTTAAATTTTCTTCAGAATAATTAATCTTTAAAGCTTCCTGATGTCCTTTGTCCGACATTTTATCCCAGGTTTTTTTGATGATATTTTTTAGTTTTTCCTCATCATGTTTGTGCACAAAAGGATCTAAATAATATTCTAAAAAGACTAAACAAATTACATCTTCAAGCAGTTGTGTTTCGGCATCTTTTTTAAGTAATTTTTTTTCGATTAAAAAAGAAACACGGTCAATAAAATCTTGATTATATCCTGCTTTTTCTAAGATTTCGGCAGTAAGTTTAGCATGAAATTTTTTCAATTCTTCTCTCCATCTCAAATAGCCCACACGATCCATTGGGTATGATTCGCGAGCGACTTTCCATCGACAAATGTGTTGTGCTTTTGAGGCAATCTGAACTTCTTCTGAAGCTTCAGGCTCAAATTGCATCAGCCTTTTGTACATCCTGTTTGAATAGAGTAATTCTTTAGGATATTCGTTGTTTTGATCGATTTCGATATTTGGATCCTGAGCGTTTTCGGCATCAATCCATTCGGTTGCTTTTTGAAAAGGTGTAGTCATTGTTGGTTGGATAATAGATTTCAAATATACGTAAATAAGTATAAAAGTCTAAAGTTGAAAATTGAAAGTGAGATGAAAGACGTTAGATGTGAAATATGAAATGTGAATTCTTTATTATGGCTTTTTACGTCTCACTTTTTACAGTTTACATTTTGCATTTTACAAATTTTCTAGTCTATAAACCCAACAAACACTTCGTCTTCAACGACTTTAATCGGATACGTTGCAATTTTTAAATCATCATCTCCATTCAGGTTTGAACCGTCAACCAATGAAAACGTTTTTTTGTGCATCGGACACGCAATTTTCGGAATATCATCTGTAGATCCGGTCATTCCTCTGGCCAAAACCATTTCCATTTTGTGTGGACAGGCATTTTGACAAGCGTACCATTCGTTGCGGCGTGAAAAATTGAAAATCGCGATTTGCTTGTTTTTATATTTGATACAGCCTCCGCGATTGGTTGGAAAATCTTCTACTTTTCCGGCTTTGAACCAAATTGTAGCATCGTTTGGATGTACTGTTTCGTATTGACTTAAGATTTCTTCCATTTTGAGCATTTTTTTGTTCCTGTTTCTTATCCCTCTTTTTACAATCAAGAGAGTTTGATGGCGCAGTAAAAAAGAGGGTAAGAGGACAGCAAACGTTTGTGATATTTTTTTTCTTTTTTTGGAGCTGTTTTTAAACACATAGAAAACATAGTTTTTTGTCTTTGGAAAAGGAAATCAAAAGAAACTAGTTTCTAACACATAGCTATGTGTTTTTAAGCAAGTGAAACGCCTTTATTCATTTCAATGAGCTATGTTTCTATGTGTTTAAAATTTATTTATAAAGTTTTAAGACCAAGCTTTTGGCGCTTTTTGATCTCTTAAAGGAACAAAAACAACATTGTCATCTTTCTCCTCAGAGTTTACAAAATGGTTGAAACGTTTTAATAATCTTGGTTTTTCTAATACTTGTTTCCATTCGCATTCGAAAGTGTTAACTAAAGTTTGCATTTCAGCTTCTAAGGTTTCGCAAAGGCCTAAACTATCTTCAATAATTACTTCTTTCAAATACTCTAAACCTCCGTCCAGTTTTTCCAGCCAGGTAGAAGTTCTAATCAGCGGACCAGCCGTGCGGATGTAATACATTAAAAAGCGATCCATATATTTGATAACCGTTTCTTTATCAATTTTTTCGGCTAATAAAACAGCGTGTTTTGGGTTCGCTCCACCATTTCCGGCGATGTATAAATTCCATCCGCCTTCAACAGCAATTAAACCAAAATCTTTTCCACGGGCTTCGGCACATTCGCGAATACAGGCCGAAACACCACCTTTTAATTTGTGCGGAGAACGGATTCCTTTGTATCTGTTTTCTAATTCGATTGCAAATCCGGCGCTGTCGTCCATTCCGTAACGACACCAGGCATTTCCGACACAGCTTTTTACGGCACGAAGTGATTTGCCATAAGCGTGACCACTTTCAAAACCATTGTCAATTAAGATTTTCCAAATTTTTGGTAAGTCACTTAAATGAGCTCCAAACAAATCAACACGTTGAGCACCCGTAATTTTAGTATATAAATCGAATTGTTTAGCAACTTCTCCGATAACGATTAATTTCTCTGCCGTAATTTCTCCACCGGCAACTCTTGGTACAACAGAATACGTTCCGTTTCGTTGAATGTTCGCCAAAAATCTATCGTTAGTATCTTGTGTGGTTACGTGTTTGTTGGCAGTATCGTTGTAAATACTGGAGAAAATCGAAGCTACAACTGGTTTGCAAACTTCACAGCCGTCACCTTTTCCGTGATGGTCTATTACATCATAGAAATTCTCGTATTTATTGATTTTTACTAAGTCAAATAATTCCTGACGGTTATAATTAAAATGCTCGCAGATAACCTCTTTTACTTCTTTTCCAAGTGATTTTTGAGTGGCTTTTACCAAATCAGAAACCATTGGTTTACAGCCTCCACAACCTGAAGTTGCTTTGGTATGTTTTACAACATCTGAAAAACTGGAGCAGGTTTCGTCTAAAAGCGAACAGCAAATAGAACCTTTTGTTACGTTTTCGCAAGAACAAATTACAGCAGTATCCGGCAAGTCTAAAACGCTTCCTAAACTTGAACCTTCAGAACCGTCTCTTGATCCTAAAATCAAATCTTCAGGATTTTTAGGCAAAGCCATAGCATTGCTGTAAATCTGAAAAAGTGAATTATAATCGCTTGAATCACCAACTAGAATTCCGCCTAATAAGGTTTTAGAATCTTTAGTAACGTTGATTCTTTTGTAAACGCCTGATAATTTATTCTCATAAATAATAGCCGTTACATCGTCATTTTCGATAAAAGGATCACCAAAACTCGCAACTTCAACACCAATTAGTTTCAATTGTGTCGACATATCGATGGTTTCTCTCATGGTTTTAGAACCATTTAAGATTTGCTCAGCAGCTACATCGGCCATTTCGTAACCAGGAGCAACAAGTCCGTAAATGTTTTGATTGTATAAAGCCACCTCGCCAATCGCATAAATAGAAGGATCTGATGTTTGCATCTGATTGTTTACCACAACGCCGCCTCGTAAACCAACCTCCAATCCTGAAACTCGGGCTAATTCGTCGCGAGGTTTAATTCCGGCAGATATAACCAACATATCAACTTTTAACAATTCTTCGTTGGCAAACATCATTCCCGTTATGCATGCCGCACCGTCAATATATTGTGTGGCTTTGTTTAAATGAATGCCAATATTTAATTCTTCAATTTTAGACTGCAACATGTCGCTGGCACCTTTGTCCAATTGTCTCGGCATCAGTCTTGGAGCAAATTCCACTACGTGTGGATTAAGACCTAAATCACGAACCGCTTTTGCAGCTTCTAGACCTAATAGACCACCACCTAAAACGGCTGCTTCTGTTGCACCTTTTTGTTTTATTTTTTTGGCGTACCCCATAATCGCATCCAAATCCTCGATGGTTCTGTACACAAACACACCTTCTTTTTCAACACCGTCAATTGGAGGTACAAATGCCGAAGATCCAGTTGCAAGAACTAAGTAGTCGTACGTATGGGTTTTTTCTAAATGCGTATGTATTGTTTTTTCTGTTCTGTTAATATCTGTAATTAACTCAGAAGTGTTTAGAATAATATTGTTTTCTGCGTACCATTCACTAGTCGACATTGATAAGTCATCTGCGGTTTTGCCTCCAAAGTATTCACTTAAGTGAACACGGTCGTAAGCACGTCTTGGCTCTTCACCAAAAACGGTAATCTGATACTTTTCCTGTCCTGATTTTGCAATGAATTTTTCGCAAAATTTATAACCAACCATGCCGTTTCCAACTACTATTACTCTTATCATGATTTCTTTAATTAAGTATTACTACGCAAATATAAGTATTTATACTTATTAAAATACGTACTTAGTTTACTTTTTTGTTAGAAAAATAACTAAATTAAATACGTATTTTATCGTAATCTCTTAAGTAGTGCGGATTTCAGACGGTTTCCCAGCATTGTAAAATTTATGATTTTGGTGCCGATTTTCTTAAATTTGAAAGGATTCTAAATAAGCTTTTCAAAAAATTGTTGTAAATTCAATTCATTTTAAATAGCAATCTCATGAAAAATATATTTGTATTCTTGGTTTTATCTTCTTTGATAGTAAGTTGTAAATCAGCAACATCAGGTTCAAAAGAAACAGCTTCAGCAACAAATTCTCAGGAAGCTGATATGACCATCTATTTTAAAGCAACCGGAAATGAACCTTTCTGGGGAATAACTCTAGGGAAGGAGCAAACCATCTTTACATCGCTGATTCCTGGAAAAGAGAAAATCATTTTTTCATCTGTTGAACCTATAAAAGCAATGGATGCCAATGTTAAAATGTATAAATTGAACAATGAACAGGCAACAGCGACAGTTACCATTCAGCAAGTAGATTGTCAGGATTCTATGTCGGGCGCGATTTCGCCTTATAAAGTTTCAATTGAAATTAAAAACAATTCAGAGCTTGAGTCTAAAAAAGTCGAAGGCTGCGGAAAATATATTACCGATTACCGCCTCCATGATATTTGGGTTTTGGAAGAATTAAACGGTTATAAAGTTTTCATAGCCGATTATCAAAAAGAATTACCAAGAATAGAAATTCATGCACAGGAAAATACCTTTATGGGTTTTGGAGGCTGTAATTCAATTTCCGGAACTATATTTTATGAAAAAGACCTATTAAGATTTACCAAAGTAATTTCGACTTTAATGGCCTGCGCGCCGGGTAATAAAGAAGGCGAATTTACCAAAGCACTTCAAAGTACAACCACTTATTCAATTGGCGATAACCGATTGACGCTTTCAAATCCTTCAGGAAAATTGTTGGTATTTAGAAAGGTTGATTAGTATTAATTTCGATGTTATCGAATAGTTTGTCATTCCGAGGAACGAGGAATCCCCACAAGTAGCTCGACAAAGATTTAACTTTCTGTGCGGAGCTACTTGTGGGGATTCCTCGTTCCTCGGAATGACAATACGGGACGAAAAAAATAAAAATCCGTATAAATCCGCGTCTTCGCTTTAGCGAATCCGCGTCATCCGCGTTCTATACTCGCATCGTTATTCAAATAATTCCTTAGGATCTT
The DNA here is from genome assembly GCF_002217275.1 of Flavobacterium frigidimaris. Classification (NCBI taxonomy): domain Bacteria; kingdom Pseudomonadati; phylum Bacteroidota; class Flavobacteriia; order Flavobacteriales; family Flavobacteriaceae; genus Flavobacterium; species Flavobacterium frigidimaris. The sequence goes on along the minus strand of NZ_MUGV01000013.1, from coordinate 86,496 downwards.
CTTCCTCTCCTTCGATAAAATCCAATTCCAAAGCACGAACCGTCTGAACCGCATTTCCGGCAATACCACGAATCGATCCGTACATTCCTAAAGTATTATGAACCACTTTTTCGATTTGTTTTTCACGTTGTTTCCAGATACGTTGCATCGCTCTTTTTTCGGCATCAAGATCGCCTTGCATTTGCGTAAAACCTTCTACGATTCCTTCAATTTGCAAACGGAATTCATTACTAGTTAAAAAGTCATACAACATCGACATTTTATCGCCTTTGTTTTCCTGCGCCTGAACTGCCTGACTTACCTGAATTAATGACTGGCGTAAAACAGCACTTAAACCTTTAAATTCTTCATAAGTACAAATCCAAATACCATCACGCATTCCCATTCGGTCCATTCCGGCTGGCATGACTTCGGTTACTAAAACACCAATATTGGCTCTTTTGGTTCGAATATCATTTTTGAATTTCTCAATCCAGGAAGGTTGAAAAGCTTTGGTACGCTTGCTTTCGTAGTAAATTGAACCGCAATTTTGTAATTCGCGTGTGTTTACAATTTGAAGACAATCGGCACCGTTGGCACCTTTTTTAATTTCATCAATACTGTCTAACGGAAAATTATTGGCCAGCCATTCTTCAATCGCTAATTCCATTACTTCGCCTTGTAACTGCATAGAACCTTGTTCCTGCTTGCGTTTCATTTCTTCGATTAGCTTTTTCTGATCGTCAGATTGTTTCTGGTATTCTTTTATCTTAAGTTCATTTTTTTCTTCTTCCTGTTTACGGATTTTATCACGTTCTAAAACCAAAGTAGCGTTCAGTTGTTTTTGAGCCTCGGCTTCGATCGCTTCTTTCATTTCCAGTTTTTCACGTTGGAGTTTTGCAATTTCGCCTGTCATTTTATTCATTTCACGAAGCTTCTCCGATTTCTCAGAAAGTTCTTTTTCCATTAAGGTCAAACGATCTTTATTTTCTTCTTCGAGTTTGGTTTTTAGCTTTTCGGTAATCTCTTTTTCGGCTGTCTTTTTTTCGCGTTCTAAGCGTTCAGCGAAAAGTTCATTTTCCTGCTTCTTTTTAGCTTCAAAGTCGGCTTTGGCTTTTTCGAATTGTTCATTTTTAAGTTCCAATTCTCTGGATTGAGCATTGGCTTTTTGTTGAAATTCTTTACGGATACTGTCTTCCAACTGATGTTTTAATACATCATTAACATCGATTGGTGTCCCGCAATTTGGGCATATAATTGAAGATTGCTCAGCCATTTTTATTGATTTTTTAACGAGAATTATAATTTGCTAAGGTATTTAAAAGTTATCTTTTAAGCGCAAAACAAGTTGTGATAAATTGTAACGTTTTTTTAGCCACGAATTCACGAATTTTTATTTTTTAAAATCTATGCGCAAGCTAAAAAAGAAATTCGTGAATTCGTGGCTATTCTTTTTTCAATAAAAAATCCACCGCAGATCTTGTGATTTCAGAATCATCTTCTTTTGAAGTTATTAAAGAAACATCTGTAAATAAACTGACTTTTTTCAATTGTATAAAACCGATTTCGGCATCCTGATTATTCTTCGCAATGTTGGAGGGAACAATCGAAATTCCCAAACCATTTTTAACCAATTGCACAATTGAATTGATGTTGTTGGATTCGTGAACGACTTTTGGTTCAAAACCGTAGAAAGCGCAGAGTTCTAATAAAACTTCATAATAATGTGGCGCGTAATCTTTATTAAAAAACACAAAAGTTTCGTCTTTTAGATTCGTAATCTCGTCTTCTGAATTAATTTGAATCGAACTCCTATTATAGACTACTGAAAATCCATCCTGAAACCACAATTGCGCTTTTATTTTTGGAGATTTTATCGTTGACCGAATAATTCCTAAATCAATTTTTCCCTGTTCCAAAGCTGAAATTTGTTTACTGGTGGAAACTTCAAAAAGCTTGAAATTCACATACGGGAATTGCTCTTTCAAGTGTTTGATCAAGTCTGAAATAACAGACGAATAAATCGAACTGATATACGCGATTCTGAATTCGCCTGAAACATTCTCGGCAATCTTTTTTGTTTTAACGGAAATGCGTTCCAGATCTTGAAAAAGTGATTTGACTTCTTTTTCGAAATATTTTCCAGCTTCGGTAAGTTCTACTTTTTTGTTGTTTCTGATAAAAAGCTTTGCCTGAAGTTCTTCTTCCAATTCCATAATCTGACGACTCAATGGAGGCTGGGAAATAAATAGTTTTTCTGAGGCCTTGGTAAAGTTCAGTTCTTCGGCCACAGCCAGAAAATATTTCAAGTGACGTAATTCCATAAATACCTATTAAGTATTAATAATTAACAAAATAAGTATTTTTGAAGTATATATCAAAATAGTAGTTTTGAGAAAAAATTGTTTCACGCAGATTTTAAAAAGGATTTAAGCAGATTGGCGCAGATATTTTTTTATGCGTGAATTTTTTAAATTTAATTTAGAATCCTAAATGAAGATTAAAAGAAAAAATCCTTTTTAATCTGCTTAAATCTGTATAAAATCTGCGTGAAAATAAAACTCAAAGTTAAAAAACATAAAAAATGAAAAAATCAACTATTGAAGAGATTAGAGAGCGTTTTGATAATGATGTCGAACGATTTTCAAATTTAGAAACGGGACAAGTGGCAACAATTGACGCTACTATTTCTTTGGAATTAATTACAGAAGCATCCAAAAGGATTGTCCCGAATGCTCAAAATGTTTTGGATATTGGCTGCGGTGCCGGGAATTATACTTTGAAAATGTTATCTAAGTTGCCCAATTTAAATTGCACTTTAGTCGATTTGAGTTTGCCAATGTTAGATAAAGCTTTTGAAAGAGTTTCTGCGGAAACAAATGGTAAGGTAGAAGTCAAACAAGGCGATATCCGTGAAGTCGAATTGCCAGAAAATCATTTTGATATTATTTTGGCAGGAGCAGTTTTACATCACTTAAGGGATGATCAGGACTGGGAAACGACTTTTACTAAAATATTTAAGTTATTAAGACCAGGTGGCTGTTTCATGATTTCGGACTTGATTACACAAGACACGGAATTATTAAATGAATATACCTGGCAACGTTATGGCGATTATTTAGAGGGAATTGGAGGCGCAGAATACCGTCAGAAAGTTTTGGATTATGTAGAGAAAGAAGACACACCAAGATCGATGAATTATCAATTGGATTTGATGAAGAAAGTTGGTTTTACAAGCGTTGAAATTTTACACAAGAATATGTGTTTTGGTGCTTTTGGAGGTATAAAGTAGTTTTTTTCGCCACGAATTCACGAATTAATTTAAATGCTTTGCGCATAGATTTTAAAAAATAAATTCGTGAATTCGTGGCGGAAAACTATACAGTTTCTTTAAGCTCAGAAAACTTATTTTTAAAATCAAAAACCAATTGCGAAGGACCGTTTTGCTGTAGGTAATCTAATTTTTCTACGGCTTCATCAAGTGTTGGAATATGTCCCTTTGGAATCCACCACATTGCTGTAGCTGCTTTTCCGAATTTTAAAAACCATTCTTTACGACGTCTTAAAAACTCGCTGTGAAACGTTTTGTACATATAATGCTCCAACGTTTCAATATTTTCCCAAACCGAAACATTTACAATAATCTGTTCGTCATTATACGGATTCAGGTTTGTCGCATTATAACTGTCGTCTTTCAATCTCCAGACAAAACCTTCGCTGTTTTCGGCTAAAGCATTGACAAGATCCAGATTGTCTACAAATTCTTTCATGATCGGGTCGTTTATCGTGACTCCTTTCATTTTGGCAATATTAATTTCGGCAAGATGGTATTTACTCATGTTCAACTAATTAAAGATGAGGCAAGTTAATTTATTGATGCCTAATTATTGTAACTTTTTATACTAATTGTGTTGTTTTATAAACCTGTATAGGAGAGGAAACCAGACCTTCGCTTTGCTTGATAAAATCCTGTAAATACGGTTGATTGTTATGGATATCAAGTCCTGGCTGATCTTGCCATTCTTCCCAAATGATAAAAACATTTTCAGAATGATGAAGATCATAACGTACGCAAGCTGCTTCTTTTCTGGTTTCGGTGACCAAATGATTTAACATGCTTTGTAATTGTTCTATGTTTTCTGTTTTGCTTTTAAATAGTGCTGTAATTGAAATCATAATCGTGAAAAGTTAAAGGTTAAAAGTTAAAAGTTTTATCTAAGTGGTTGGTGTAATTTTCTTTAAAGATGTCAATGTTTTCGGCGGTGGCACCTTTTTCAACGTCGTGAAAATGGAAACTGTCTAGTTTTTCCATACCTACAAATTTATTCATTTTATGGAAACCAAACATAGCTCCATCATCTACAGATGTTTCTTCGAAAAATTCTCCTGGAAGGGTGAATGCGGTTGCAGGTGCATTCCAACTTGTGGTTAGCATGTATTTGCGTCCGTGTAGTTGCCCTCCCGTTCCGTAATTAATGTCCGGATTGGTTCTGGTTCTTCCGTCACTTCTGTAAATTCCTTTGTTATGTCCGGCTGTGAAAACATCGTCAATGTATTTTTTGAAAAGGTTTGGTAGTTGAAACCACCAAACAGGTGTATGATAAACGACAACATCAGCCCAAACGAATTTTTCGACTTCTTCGTCAAGATCAAAACCTTGTTTGATGTCGGTTGTTTTTATTTCGAATTGCTTGCTGTTTGTTAAGTATTCGATTGTCCAGTCGGTAACGGTTTGGTTAAATTTTCCGCCTGAATGAGCGAAATTTTGACTTCCGTTGATGATAAATATTTTCTTCATGTCTTTAAATCTTCTTATGAATTCGTGAGTGTGAGGGATAGAAGTGGAAATCCTTTTGTGCCGGGGTTCGGCACAAAAGATTGCAACGGATAGCCCGACCCCGCTTTTTCTGCGGGGACACACCCAAATTATTTTTATTGATTTTTATTTATTGCGCATAATTTTAAACACATAGAAACATAGTTTTCTTTGGCTAAAAAAGAATGTGGAAAGAAACTAGTTTCTCACACATAGCTATGTGTTTTTAGGCTAAGTGAAACGCCTTTATACATTCCTATTGGCTATGTTTCTATGTGTTTAAAATTTTAAAGAATGCTATTATTTTACTTTTGAAATAGCCTGATTAATGAAATCTAATTCTGAAACTGACAAATCGAAATCCATTGCTTTTGCGTTAGAAATCGCTTGTTCTGCGTTTCTTGCTCCGGCCAAAACGATTGTGATTCCTTTTTGTAATGTCGTCCAGCGTAAAACCAATTGTGAAATCGAAATGTGTTTTGCGTTTGCCAATGAACTTAATTCTTCGACCAATGTTTTTACCTTTTGAAGATCAAATTGACCGAAATAACCATTTCTGTGATCATTGTCTTTAAGTTTGCTGTCAGTAAAATATTTCCCGGTTAATAAACCTCTTTCCATTGGACTGTAAGCAATAATTCCGATGTTTTCTGCAAGTGTTAGCGGAATCAAATCGGTTTCGATTTTGCGATTCAGCATGCTAAACGGAACTTGGTTTGATGCAACTTGAACTATTTTTTGTGCTTCCTGAATCTGTTGAATACTATAATTACTTACGCCAAACGCTCTGATTTTTCCTTGTCGTATTAAAGTTTCAACAGCTTCCATGGTCTCAGAAATTGGAGTAGTGGAGTCTGGCCAGTGAATTTGCAATAAGTCGATATAATCAGTTTGAAGACGTTTTAAACTTTCTTCGACTTCTTTAATAATGTTGCTTTTTGAAGCGTATTTGTAAACTGGGATTTTTTTTCCGTTGTCGTCGGCATCGAAAAAGAAATCGCCTTTTTTGTTATTGCTTCCGTCCCAAACCAAACCAAATTTGGTCAATAACTGAACTTTTGAACGATCGTGAGATTTTATAGCTTCGCCAATCATTTCCTCGCTTAAGCCAAATCCGTAAAAGGGAGCAGTGTCGATTGTGGTCACGCCGTGGTCGATTGATGCCTGAATGGAAGCGATTGAATCTGCTTTTTCATTTCCGCCCCACATGTTTCCGCCAATGGCAAATGCACCGTATGTAATAGTTGATAATTCAAGTTCGGTATTGCCTAATTTTCTATATTCCATAATGTTGTATTTTTAAATCTTAAATTTCACTTGGCAAAATTATACCATTTTTAAGAGTCTTAACTTGTATATATTTGTCTTTTTTATGTAAATTTGCAACTTCAAATAATTTACTACCTCATGAAAAAAGAAAATTTATACGAGCCGTTTACCGTTTCCTTTGAAACTCTGGATGAATATCCGGATGTTGGAGATCGTCATAATTTCTTTGAATTGGTTTATATTTTGGGAGGAACTGGTTCACAATGCATCAACAAAAATATTTTTGAATACGATGCCGGACATATGTTTTTATTGACGCCTGAAGATTGTCATAATTTTACGATTGAAATGGAAACGAAGTTTTTCTTTTTGAGATTTAATGATATTTATTTGAAGAACTCTAGTCTGCAAAATGAAAATATTCAGCGTTTAGAATATATCTTACAGAATGCGAATCATCAGCCGGGTTGTATTTTGAAGAATGATGCGGATAAATGTTTGGTAAAAGTGATGATTGAAGCAATCTGTCGGGAACATCAGGATAAAGATGTTTACAATCAGGAATTGATTCAGCAATTGGTTAACACACTGATTATTATTGTGGCCAGAAATATTGCGAAGTATTTACCTGAACAGGTGAATGTTGGAACGGAAGGAAAAGCGATGGATATTTTACAATATATTCAGAATAATATTTATTATCCGGAGAAAATAAAAGCGGAATCGTTAAGCGAGTATTTTGGAATTTCGAATACCTATTTAGGACGTTATTTTAAGAAACATGCGAGTGAAACGATGCAACAATATATTAGTAATTACAAAACAAAACTGATTGAACATCGTTTGCAATTTAGTGATAAACGAATTAATGAAATTGCTTATGAATTTGGCTTTACGGATGAAAGTCACTTTAATAAATTCTTTAAAAAGCAAAGAGGGAATAGTCCTTCGGAGTTTAGGAAGACGATTCGAATTAGTGCGTAATGTTGGCACGCGGATGACCCTGATTCGCAAGCGAAAACACGGATTATCGCGGATTTTTTTTTGACACTGATTTCACAGATTAATACAGATTTTAAAATCATTTTAATCCTTTAATCTGTGGCTAAAAAATTAAATAATTTTCTTAATTACTCTAAGTTTATGAGTGTGTTTGTTCAATTCCGGATTGTAAATTCCTAAATGGTCTAAACGGTCAATGCGAACTTTTCCACTGGCGTGAATGATGTAATTATTGTCCATAATGATGCCGACATGAATGATGTTTCCTTCGTCGTTGTCAAAAAAGGCTAAATCTCCAGCTTCGCTTTCTTCTATAAAACTTAAAGGTTCTCCGTCTAGTGCTTGCTGAGACGCGTCACGATGAATTTTATAGCCGTTTAGTTTATAAACCATTTGAGTAAAACCGGAACAATCGATCCCAAAAGGTGTTTTTCCACCCCAAAGATACGGAGCGTTCAAATACATAAAAGCAGTATTTATTAAAGCGCTTTTAGGTTTTATACCGCTGGTTTTTGTTCCTTCAAAATCAAAGTTTGAAGTGTTGATTTCGCTATTATTTAAAAAAGATAGTGATGCGCCAAGCGGAATTGGCAATAATAAATTATCTGGCGCACTGATATAATCAATCAAGTCAGCATTTAAGATAATGGCTTCTTTGCTTAGCTGATTATAGTTTGTTTCTGAAATTACCTGATATTGTTTCGAATCTACCCAGCCTTCATAATCGTCAAACTGAATTTTTATTCGGGCCCACTGATTTTGACGTTCTAAAATTTCGATGTGTTCGCCAAACAAAAGTTGTGTAACGATTTCACTTCTGTCACTTGGTTCAGATCGAACGGGTACTATGGCTAGATTGCAAATTCCGAACATTTAGGGTAATTTATAAGTTGAAAATTGGGAGTTATTATTTTAACAACTCCCAATCTATTGTATTATTATTTAAGCTCTTTCGATAACAATTGCAGATGCTCCACCACCGCCATTGCAAATTGCAGCAGCCCCGGTTTTAGCATTGTTTTGTTCTAAAACATTTAGTAAAGTTACGATGATTCTGGCTCCTGAACAACCCAGAGGATGTCCTAATGAAACAGCACCACCATTTACGTTTACTTTATCGTTATCAAGATCAAGGATTTTTGAATTGGCTAATCCAACAACGGCGAAAGCTTCGTTGAATTCGAAATAATCAACATCTCCAATTGCGATTCCGGCTTTGTTTAATGCTTTTGGTAATGCTTTTGCCGGGCTTGTTGTAAACCATTTTGGTTCCTGTGCAGCGTCAGCGTAACCTTTGATATACGCTAGAGGTTTTAATCCTAATGCAATTGCTTTTTCTTCAGACATTAAAACTAAAGCAGCAGCTCCGTCGTTAATTGTAGAAGCGTTTGCAGCAGTAACAGTTCCGTCTTTTGTAAAAACAGCTGCTAATGAAGGAATTTTGTCCAGTTTTACATTAGTGTATTCTTCATCTTTAGAAATGATGATTGGTTCACCGCGTCTTTGCGGTACTTCGACAGGAACGATTTCATTGTCGAACTTTCCTGCGTCCCAGGCTTTTGCACTTCTTTCATACGATTGAATCGCAAAATTATCCTGTTCTTCACGGCTGATGTTGTATTCAGACGCACATAAATCAGCGCAAACTCCCATTGCGTTGTTATCGTAAGCATCTGTCAAACCATCTTTTTGCATTCCGTCAAGCATAGTTGCCGGGCCAAATTTAGTTCCGTTGCGCATTTGCACGTAATGCGGAATAAGACTCATGTTTTCCATTCCTCCGGCTACAACAATTTCAGCGTCACCACAAGCAATAGCCTGAGCAGCGAACATTACAGCTTTCATTCCGGAAGCACAAACTTTGTTTACGGTTGTAGCAGCAACTTCTTCAGATAAACCTGCAAAAAGCGCGGCCTGACGTGCTGGAGCTTGTCCAACTCCTGCCTGAACAACGTTGCCCATAAAAACTTCATCAACTAATTTTGGGTCTAGGTTAATTTTTTGAAGTGCGCCTTTTATAGCGGCAGCACCTAATTTTGGTGCGGGTACGGTAGATAACCCTCCCATGAAACTTCCGATAGGTGTTCTAACGGCAGAAACGATAACAACTCTTTTGTTCATTTTCTGTGTAATATTAGTTAATGTAGCAAATTTACTCTTTATTTAAATAAATTCAAATTTTGTATCAATATGTATGAGTTTCATTGGATTTTAAATTTAATATCAATTTTTTGTTAATTCTATTCGTTTGATTGTGAACAGGTTTAAAAAAAAGATTGAAAAAAGATTAAAAAAAGCGCAGAAATAGTTGTGAGATATGGAATGTTGTCTTACATTTGCAACCGCAAAACAGAACACGTTTCTTGAGCTTGGAGAGGTGCCAGAGCGGTAATGGAGCAGATTGCTAATCTGTCGACGGGTAACCGTCGCCAGGGTTCGAGTCCCTGTCTCTCCGCTTAAATTTTGCCTTCGGGGTGTAGCGTAGCCCGGTTATCGCGCCTGCTTTGGGAGCAGGAGGCCGCAGGTTCGAATCCTGCCACCCCGACAGAAACTTTACCATAAAGTTTTAAAACAAATGGACGCATAGCTCAGCTGGATAGAGCACCTGCCTTCTAAGCAGGCGGTCGAAGGTTCGAATCCTTCTGCGTTCACGAAAAGCCACTCAATCGAGTGGCTTTTTTGTTTTGTATTGGTTTTTAGTGTGCATAGCTCAGCTGGATAGAGCATCCCGATTTTTAATCGGGACGGTCGAAGGTTCGAATCCTTCTGCGTTCACGAAAAGGGATCAACACGTAAATCTGAGGAGCAGCAAAAATTAAAGGACCAGGTCCAAAAGTTGGGGATTAGGCAAAAAGATCAGATATTTTTATTTTGTTAAGTGACTTTCCTGATAGATTCGAATATTTTTTATGATGAGTCAGGCCTAAATGTTGGAATCCCACTCTAGTATTATTTTGCCTATATGGCTTCCTTCTTCCATGCATTGATGAGCACCTATTACATTCTGATAAGAAAACGTCTGGTAAATAACGGGTCTGAATTTTCCATTTTCAATTAATGGCCAGACATTTTTGTAAACTTCCTTTGTTAAACGATTTTTATAATTATCATCACGTACTCGTAGAGTACTACCAGAGATACTGATTCTTTTCGTCATTAACTGCCAGATATCAAGTTCTACGTTTTTGCCATTCTCTGCATTAATATGAATAAGTCTTCCTTCTTCGTTTAATATATTTAGATTTTTTTGAAAATAGGGCCCGGCTATCATATCAAGAATAACATCTACACCCTTACTTTTTAAAATTTCTTCAAAATCTTCTGTCTTATAATTAATCGAAAGATTCGATCCTAACTCCATACAATATTTCGCTTTTTGATCTGAACCAACTGTTGTTAGAACCTTTGAGCCTAGTGCATGGGCGATTTGAATTGCGGTAATTCCGATACCGCTGCTTCCTCCATGAACGAGTAAAGATTCTCCTGGTTTAAGGTTTCCTCGTTCAAAAATGTTAGACCAGACCGTAAATACTGTTTCTGGCAGACTGGCTGCTTCTGTTAAATTTAAACCTTTAGGAATTGGTAAACAGTGACCTTCTTTTACAGCAGCATATTGTGCATAACCACCACCAGGAAGCAGCGCGCAAACGTGATCGCCAATATTCCATTGAGTAACTTCCGGGCCACATTCTACAATAATACCGGCGACTTCAAGACCCGGGATTTCATTAGAGGTACTGCCTGGAGCGGCATATTTTCCCTGACGTTGCAAAATGTCACTTCTATTAATACCGGAAGCTTTTACTTGAATTAATACCTCATTTTTAGAAGGTATCAAATCAGGAACTTCTGTTACCTGTAAAACTTCAGGACCTCCAAATTTTGTGATCGTAATAGCTTTCATATTCTAATTTTTTTAAAAAGGTAAATTATATTTTTCAAATAAGGCCTTGTTTTCAATACTTTTTTCAAAGAGAGGTATTTCTTCATGGGCATGATTATCAGAAGCTGCCTGTCTGGCCTTTGTTGCTTCGGTGAAAGAAATTCCGTGTTCTTTTATGATATTTAATTTTAAAAAAAAGTGGGTGCTATGAAAGTATAAAATCAGGAATAATATAAAATTATTTTAAAATTTGCATTGATAAAATATACTTTTTAGTATATTTGTGACCTAATTTAGAAATTACAATGTTGACAAAAGCAGAAAGGACAAAACAATTTATACTAGAAACTGCTGTGCCAATATATAATGAGAAAGGCATTGCAGGGGCGAATATTGATGATGTACTGGAAGCAACAAAGCTCACAAAAGGATGTCTTTATGGTCACTTTGAAGGTAAAGATGATTTGTCTGAACAAGTTATAGATTTAGCGCTTAAAATGGTTTCAGATAAAATTAGGGCGGAAGTTTACAAAGGAAAAACAATTAAAGGCAAAATATTTGCCTTTTTAGATTTTTATAAAAATCCTTTTGAAACGTATATTTCTGGTGGATGTCCGATATTTAATACTGCCGTACAGGTAGATGATAATTATCCTTTTATAAAGGAAAAAGTGGCCAAAGTTATTAAAATGGGACAGCAGGAATTGACTGCTTTACTTCAGGAAGGAATTAATAATGGGGAATTTTCAGAAACTCTTGATCCTGTAGTTTTTGCTTTTAAATTGGTTGCTTCAGTTGAAGGAGGGATTGTAATGTGCAGAGTGATGGAGACGGCAAAACCGATGCATGGTCTTATTAAAAGTTTAAAAATGGAATTAGAACAACATATAGTGTAACTTTTTTATTGTTGTAAAATATACTTTTTAGTATATTTTGAAATAAACTAAAAAGTATAAAATCTTCAGGTTATATTGATTCCTGTCGATAATGCAAACAATTTAAATAAGTAAATTATGACTATTGGAGGAAAAACGATATTAGTTACAGGAGGTGGTTCCGGAATTGGTTTAGAATCTGCAAAACAATTTTTAGCCGAAGGTGCCAGGGTAATTATAACGGGCAGAAATCAGGATAAATTAGAGGCGGCGAAAAAGTTACTTCCGTCAGTAATTATTATAAAAAGTGATGTTGAAAATCCCGAAGATTCAAAAAAGCTTTTTGAGGAAGTAGTTTCTTTAGGGGGAATAGATATTTTATATAATAATGCGGGTGTTGGAAGCCCTGCCCTTAATCTCGGAATTAAAAATGAACAAATTCTGAAGAATGCTATTTATGAAATGAATATTAATTATTTTGGTGTTATAAGACTAAATACTCTTTTTATAGATATGCTGAAGTCACGAGAAGAAAGTGCCATAATAAATACGACTTCAATTTTGAGTATTGTACCAGCTTTGGAAGAACCTACGTATTCGGCAACAAAGGCAGCTTTAAGTTTTTATACCAGAACACTTAGAAAGAATTTGGAAATTTTAGGCAGCAAAGTAAAAGTATTTGAGTTGCTTCCTCCTGTCGTAGCCACAGAGATGACTGCTCAGAGAAAAGATAAAAAAATGACTCCTGAACAGTTGGTAAAAGCACTGATTGCCGGAGTTAAAAAGGATCAATATACCATTCGCGTAGGCGATACAAAACTGCTTTATATGGCAAGCAGGTTTTTTCCGCAACTGGCTTTCAATTTGGTAAATCCTAAAAAGATTTACGCAAGTCTAAAGCAATAAGTAAAACTTTAAAGTCTGTACAATGAAAGCATTTGTAATTAATAATTATAGTAAAAAAGCAAATTTGCAACTTGCAGAAATGCCTGTTCCTGAAGTAAAAGAAAGTGATGTTCTGGTTGAGGTTTATGCAGCCGGAGTAAATCTTTTAGACTCAAAAATAAAAACAGGTGAATTTAAACTTATTTTACCGTATAAGTTTCCGTTAATTTTAGGACATGATGTTGCGGGAATTATTACGAAGGTCGGAAAAGATGTAAAAAAGTTTAAAGTAGGTGATGAAGTTTATGCGCGACCGGAAGATTATCGCATAGGGACATTTGCCGAATTTATTTCAATAGATGAAAAAGATGCCGCGCTAAAGCCTAAAAATCTTTCTATGGAAGAAGCGGCCTCTATTCCTTTGGTAGCGTTGACGGCCTGGCAGGTTTTGGTTGAAAGGGCACAGATCAAAAAAGGACAAAAAGTATTTATTCAGGCAGGATCAGGAGGAGTGGGGACAATTGCGATTCAGCTCGCAAAACATTTAGGAGCAACGGTGGCTACAACCGCAAGTGCAAAAAGTTTCTCTTTCCTTGAAAAACTTGGAGCAGATCTTCTTATTGATTATAAGAATAGCGATTTTGAAAATAGACTAAGTGATTACGATGTTGTTTTGAATAGTCAAGATAACCAAACACTTGAAAAGTCTTTAAAAATATTGAAATCGGGCGGAAAACTCATTTCTATTTCGGGTCCGCCAACACCAAAATTTGCTAAGGAAATTAAAGTACCCTGGTTCGTAAAAATAATTCTTTCGTTACTAAGTTCAGGCATTCGTAAAAGGGCCAATAATAAAAATGTCGAGTATTCTTTTTTATTTATGAAAGCAGATGGGAAGCAATTAAGCGAAATTACAGCACTAATAGAAGCAAAAATAATTAAACCAACTATAGATAAGATTTTTACGTTTGAGCAAACAAGTGAAGCATTGTCGTATGTGGAAAGTGGGCGTGCTAAGGGGAAAGTCGTTATTAAAATTAAATAAATAATTCTAATGCAATATTGATCATCATTTTCAATTTAAAATGAGCAACTAATTTCTTAATAGTTATAAATGAAAAATTTTTTGATTTTCATTCATTGTGGCCCTATAAAGTAATTTAAAGAAAATCAAATAAGATTTAAATTCGGTACTGGGATTTAACTGATTTAACCCAAAACCAGATGCTTGTTTTGAATTGAATTTGTATGATTAAAAAAGTTTAAACAATGTAAGGAACTATGCATATTTTAAAGATCTATTTCAGTAATTTTGGTTTACTATATTGACAAAAAAGCCAAATCATGTTGGCTTTTTTGTTTTTTATATTTACCGAAATTTGAGATGTTTGTTCTTTAATTTATATTCTTTGAATATTTCAAAAATCTATTAAATTGATAACTCTAATCTGATTCAATTTTAGTTTCTCATTAAAAAAGCTCCTGGTTGTTCTTCCATTTTATCATATTCACCTTCTAGTCCAATAGATTCTAATTCTTCCCAGTCATTTTCATCGTATTCAGAATACATATCATCCTCAAGATTTTCTTCCAGATCACCAAGCTCTAAATTGTAATGGTTGCTTGCAGCCAGTTCAGCTACAAAGGCGTTATCTAAATAATCATCATAATTTAGTAATAACTGCTCTTCATAATAGGTCATATCATCTATAGATCCCTCAGACGAATTAAAATGATTTTCAGATTTCATATAAATAAGTTTAAAATTACTAGTTTGTCAACAAACTATTTTTTCAGTTTTGGTACGTTACGAAATTTCCGGTTCCGGTTTTTCAAAGCTATCTATTTTTGATTTTAAGAGGTCTTTATATTTTGCAAGACCAATTCCAACTATAGGTACAGCTAATGATCCAATGATAGAAGCAGCCTGCCCGTGGCCAGTTTTATTTAAATAAGAAGATAAAAGTATAGACCCAAGCGCACTAACAAGAATCAATTCTCCAGGTACATCTTTTATTTTATTTTCTATAAGTTCTCTGATATCTTCCAGGTTTTCCTGAGTAATTAAGTTTTCCATATGTTTTTAATTTAAGTTTAATGCTCTTTATATAATAAAATTACTTTTTTGATAAGAGAACATTTTATATAATAAACCATTGTAATTATATAATTCGCAGTAGTTTAAAGAAAGAAAGTGAAAACAGTTTTTCGAAGTAGAAATGGAGCATTACTAAAATTAAGAAGTTGAAGCTTTGTGCTTACAATCCATAATAATATTCAATAAAGACAAAAGAGATAAATACTATGTATATAAATTAGAAGCTTCTCAAATAGGATGATTATGTTCGCTTACATTTATCTGTTTATAGAATGTTATCTTTTTAGAATTTTCTTTCTGCCCGTGTTTAATTTTAGCATTTTATTAATAATCAAAAGATTATAATGTGTTTGGTAATTCAATATCTTTAGGTAAAGTATAAAAAAGATATATCATGAGCGACAAAACTTCTCAATTCAGTAAAATTTTCAGTGCTTCCTACCAACAAGAAAAAGTAAACCACGAACCTGATTCCAGCACAGAAGTGCAGCTCAATTCTCCAGAAAAAACAATGCCTTTTTCAGATCAGATTGGGAATTATCAACGCAATAAAGGAATTCCGTCAAAATCATTCAAAGACAGTAAAGTTTATATTGTTGGTAGTGGTATTGCAGGTATGTCGGCAGCCTACTATTTTATTAAAGATGGCCAAATACCGGGAGAAAATATAATATTCCTTGATCAGGCACATATCGATGGTGGCTCACTGGATGGTGCAGGAAATGCTCAGGATGGATTTATTATTCGTGGTGGCCGTGAAATGGATATGACTTATGAAAATCTTTGGGATATGTTTCAGGACATTCCGGCTGTCGAGCTACCTGAACCCTATAGCGTCTTAGACGAATATCGTTTGATTAATGACAACGACCCTAACTATTCAAAAGCCAGACTTATTCATAATCAGGGTCAGATAAAAGATTTTAGCAAGTTTGGTTTACATAAAATGGATCAGTTGGCCATTGTTAAACTTTTAATGAAGAAAAAAGAAGATTTGGATGATTTAACAATTCAAGATTACTTTAGCGAGTCATTTTTGAATAGTAACTTCTGGACTTTCTGGCGCACGATGTTTGCTTTCGAAAACTGGCATAGTCTTTTAGAATGCAAACTTTATATGCATCGCTTTCTGCATGCTATCGATGGTATGAAAGATTTCTCCTGTCTGGTGTTTCCAAAGTATAATCAATATGACACTTTTGTTACACCATTAAGAAAATTTCTGGTTGAAAAAGGAGTAAAGATCCAATTAGACACCTTAGTAAAAGATCTTGATATGCTTATTAATACTGACGGAAAAACAGTAAAAGGCATCATTACGGAACAAGAGGGAAAAGAAATAGAAATTCCTTTGGAACAAAATGATTTTGTTATTGTAACCACAAGTTCTATGACCGAGGATACTTATTATGGTACTAACAATACGGCGGCAGTTTCAGGAATAGAAGAAAGTACAAGTGGACAAAGTGACGGTTGGAAATTATGGAAAAATCTCGCTGCGAAATCTACTGTCTTTGGTAAACCGGAAAAATTCTGTAGCGATATTAAAAAATCGTGTTGGGAATCTGCCACACTTACCTGCAAACCATCTGCGTTTGTAAATAAATTAAAAGAATTATCTGTAAATGATCCTTATTCAGGCAAGACGGCAACGGGTGGCATTATAACCATTACAGATTCTAACTGGCTAATGAGTTTTACTTGTAACAGACAACCTCATTTTCCAACGCAACCCAATGATGTATTAGTGGTTTGGGTGTATGCCTTATTTATGGATAAGGAAGGTAATTATATTAAAAAAACAATGCCACAATGTACAGGAAATGAAATTTTAAGCGAATTGTCGTATCATTTAGGTATCGTTGACCAATTAGATAATGTAATAGAAAATACTATTGTTCGCAGCTCATTCATGCCTTATATAACTTCGATGTTTATGCCAAGAGCGAAAGGAGACCGTCCAAGAGTAATTCCGGAAGGTTGTACAAATCTGGGTTTAATAGGGCAATTTGTAGAAACTAATAATGATATTGTCTTTACTATGGAAAGTTCGGTTCGTACGGCTAGATTGGCAGTATATGGCTTGTTGAATTTAAATAAGCAGGTTCCGGATATTAATCCCTTACAATACGACATTCGTCATTTGTTAAAAGCGATGCAGTCCTTAAATGATTATCATTCTTTTCCAGGTGAAGGTATCTTAAGAAGGGTTTTAAAAGGAACTTATTACGAGCATGTTTTAGCAAATAATATTGAAGAAAAAGAAGATAGTGAATCGTTCTTTACAGAACAGTTTGGTAAGCTTCAGGATTGGTTTAAAGGCTTGTAAATAAATTTGTTAAATAGTGATCAAAGGAGAGAATATTTATAATTTCATATTAAAAACGGCTCAAAGAATGGCCTTTTCGCTATATTAAAAAACGGCTTTTTACTTTAATTGAAATATAAGTTATTCTTTTTCAGTACTGTACTAATAAATGTCTTACATTTGCGACAACAAATAATTATTAAGATGCAAGAAGGTACAGTAAAATTCTTTAATGAAGAAAAAGGTTTTGGATTTATAACACCAAAAAATGGAGGAAGTGAAATCTTTGTTCATGTTTCTGGTTTAACAGAAAACATTCGTGAAAACGATGAAGTACGTTACGATGTAGCAGAAGGCAAAAAAGGACCTAATGCGGTAAATGTAGTTGTAGCTTAATACTACTCTCTACAAGAAAGTATAAAGCACCTGCCACTGGCTGGTGCTTTTTTTATATCTCTAAATTAAACTTCTTTTTTAGTTTGTCCTTCTTGTTCTTTAATAAGAGAGTTTTGTTTTAGTTTGAATTTATTTAAAACATATTTATTGCGTTAACTCTCCTTTTTATTGAGTCAATATCTTTTATTAAAATAACAGACATTTATAAAAGTTTAAAAATAACTCCAATTTAATCTTTATAAATGCGTTTCAAATACCTGTTGATTTGTTTGATTTTGTTTTCAATCCAATCCAATTCACAAATTCTAGAAGAGAAGAAAAATTTCCGTGCGGCAGATTCATTATTGAAAGAACCTAGTTTCTCTGTTCATAAAGACAATTACTTTTTAACTGGTGTTCCACTCGACGAACCCATCGACCGTAATTCGGCAGATGTGAAATATCAGATAAGTTTTAAACTACGACTAAAATCAAAACCTTTGTGGGGTGGTTTTTTTCCTTATTTAATGTATACTCAAAAAGCTTTTTGGGATATTTATGCGAGTTCAAAGCCATTTGCAGAAATTAATTTTAATCCTGGAGTGGCAGTAGTTCGTCCATTTTATTTAAAAGGAGGAAGGCTGACTTATGGAACAATCTCTTTAGAACACGAATCAAATGGTCGTGATTCCATTTATTCCAGAACCTGGAACATGCTTGCTTTTTCCTTAAAATCACAAATTTCTCCGCGATGGATCGTCGGGTTGCGAGGTTGGATTCCTATAGTGGATAAAGAAGATAATCCTGAACTTACCAAATATGTGGGCTATGGCGAAGCGAGCGCAACTTATCAGATACAGCCGGGAAGATGGAGCGCCGATATTCTTTTCAGAAAAGGAAGCGGTCTTATCAATTACGGTTCTTTGCAGACGCAGCTAAATTGGAGACCTTATAAAACGGAGAATTATTATCTTACACTTCAATGGTTTATAGGTTATACAGAAAGTCTGATTGATTACCAGGAACATAAAAGTATGGTACGGATTGGATTTACTATAAAACCTGAAAATATGGGAATTTTTTAATGTTTAAGAGCTATTGTTTTTCTCTTTT
This sequence comes from Flavobacterium frigidimaris, assembly GCF_002217275.1. Taxonomy (NCBI): domain Bacteria; kingdom Pseudomonadati; phylum Bacteroidota; class Flavobacteriia; order Flavobacteriales; family Flavobacteriaceae; genus Flavobacterium; species Flavobacterium frigidimaris. The sequence continues at coordinate 67,893 of NZ_MUGV01000013.1, read as the reverse complement.
GTAATTTGTAATGGTTTGATATCTTACGGTTTAACTTTTTTTTATTAAATTTGATGTAAGAATTTCTAGCCATTAATCATTATGGAAAAGTTAAATCGCCCGGTTTATGTAAAACCTGGTACTGATGATTTTTTTAAAAAGATTCGAAAGGAAGTAAATGAAACGGTTTTAAAAAAAACATCCCTGTATCGGTATAATGTAATTAAGTCTTTAGGACTTGTAGTGCTTTTCTTTTTGTTTTATTCTTGTATTTTGCTGTTTGGGAACAGCACACCTTTATTATTTCTTTTTTATGTTTTGTGTGGTATAACCATGATCGTGCTTTTTATAAACGCATTTCATGATGCTGCCCATGGCGCATTGTTTAAAAAATCCAGGCATAATGAATGGTTTATGTATGTGCTGGAGCTTTTTGGGGGTAATCACTGGCTCTGGACACGTCGCCACATTAATCTTCATCATGCTTATCCAAACGTTCCAGATTGGGATGTCGATATCAAACAAAGCGACATTATTAGAATTTTCCCAAATAGTCCGCTATTTAATTATCACAAATACCAGCATGTTTATATGTGGCTTATTTATCCGCTTTATAGTCTGAATTGGATTTATATTAGAGATTTTAAAGATTTTTTTGGGAAGAAAGATAACTATGTAAAAAAAGTAGTTGACAAAATTCCAACAATAGAAATCTATAAAATGGTTGCTGCGAAAATAATAAATCTGCTGTATTTACTTTTTGTTCCAATGTTATTATTAAATCAGCCTTGGTATATGATTTTATATGCATGGCTAGCGATGCACATGTGCGGAAGTGCTCTTGGAGTTGTTGCGCTTGTATCGACGCATGTTGATGAAGATGCCCATTTTCCGTCTATAGATAATGAAGGAAATCTTTCAGCTACATGGGCAATGCATCAAATGATCGTGACTAAAGATTTTAGTACAGGTAGTAAGTTAGCGAATTTTTTATACGGAGGTTTTACACATCATGTGGCACATCATCTTTTTCCAAATGTTGGACATACTTATTATCCTTATATTACACCAATAATAAGGCGTTACGCAGAGGAATATAATCTTCCTTATACTTCTTATCCTTTTTACCACGCCATAAGATCGCACTTCAGAATGCTAAAGCAAAAAGGGGTGCAGGAGAATATTTTGATGACGGGAGAGATTTAGAAATTCAGCGTAAAGAGTAAAGAGTAAAGAGTAAAGAGTAAAGAGTAAAGAGTAAAGAGTAAAGAGTAAAGAAAATAGAGTAAAGAAGAAAGAGAATAGACAAAGAGTATATAATAATGAAAAAAGAACCGTAGGTTCTAAAAATTTTGTAGAGCTGGACTTCAGTCCAGTTTCATAGCAATATATAATAATGAAAAAAAGAACCATAGGTTCTAAAATTTTTGTAGAGCTGGACTTCAGTCCAGTTTCATAGCAATAGATGATAATGAAAAAAAGAACCATAGGTTCTAAAATTTTTGTAGAGCTGGACTTCAGTCCAGTTTCATAGCAATATATAATAATGAAAAAAGAACTGTAGGTTCTAAAATTTTTGTAGAGCTAGACTTCAGTCCAGTTTCATAGCAATATATAATAATGAAAAAAAGAACCGTAGGTTCTAAAATTTTTGTAGAGCTGGACTTCAGTCCAGTTTCATAGCAATATATAATAATGAAAAAAAGAACCATAGGTTCTAAAATTTTTGTAGAGCTGGACTTCAGTCCAGTTTTATAGCAAAATAAAAAGGTTTAGAGAAACAAAATGGCAAAGAATAAAACCTTTGAAACTTTGTTTCCCTAAACCTTTCTGTATAGTATAAGCTTATCATTTCTCTTTTGGAATATTTGCATTTTGTTTTTTGGTATTCAAATCCTGTAGTAAAGAATCTTTTAATACAATTTGGTGATCGTCCTCTGCAAATAGAGTTAATTTTGACTGGCTAAACTTATAAACATTGATTTTGTTGTTTTTTGTGTCAATATACAAATCATAAGAGTAAGTATTGCAATCATGTTGTTTACAACCGCTGGCATGTAAAATATCTCCTTCTTTTGTAAAAGGAGTTTCTGTATTCCAATATTTTACCATTTGTTCATAATCAGTTCCTAAAAGCGTTTTTAACCTTGAAGAAATACTGCTTTCAGTTAGTAAATGCGTTCCAATTACACTTTTGTCTACTAAATTACTTAAGGTATCTGATGGATTAATAACGGCTGAATCTGATTTTAAGGCGTCTGTTTTTATTGAAGTTGAATCTGTTGACGGAATACTTTTAATGACTTCCTTTTTGCATGAAATTAATATTAAACTACTCATTACAACTATAAATAGATATTTTGATGTCTCTTTGCTCATAGTTTATTTTTTGAATTAAATAATTGATTTTTATAATCTTACTTAGCTAATTTAATAAAAAAACATTAAATTTTGATATCTATTAAGCTTAAAAAAGAAGTGAAATTCTTCTTTAAAAGGATTTTCGAAGTTTAAAATTGGTTTTATTTATTCCTATATTTACTTTTCAGAAAATCTTTTCAATTAAAAATATCTGTTCATGTCAAAGTCCATCAATTTTTTATTTTTTTTAGTTTCTCTTTTTTGCGGATTATTATCCAATGCACAAAATGAGGTTTATACAAGCGAAGTAAAGCCACAGATTAGTGATACGACTTTTGTTAATTTAAAAGACTTTAGCCAGGATTTTATTTATGATATGAAATATGCGACCGATGATAATTTTTTGAAAGCCAAGGTATATGATTGCGCCGAATGTCTTTTGCGTTTTAAGACAGTCCAGGCGTTAATTGCAGCCAATAATGATTTTAAAAAGAAAGGCTTTAAAATTAAACTGTATGATTGTTACAGGCCTTTGTCAATTCAGAAAAAGATGTGGGAAATAGTTTCAAATCCCGAGTATGTGGCAGATCCAAAAAAAGGCTCCATCCATAATAGAGGAGGAGCCGTTGATATTTCAATAGTGGATAATAATGGAAAAGAAGTTGATATGGGAACTCCCTTTGATTTCTTTGGAATACAAGCCAGTCATAATTATACGAAACTTTCAAGTGAAGTGAAATCGAACAGAAAATTTCTTAAAAAAATAATGATTAAAAATGGCTTCAATTCATTCGATTCGGAGTGGTGGCACTATAATTTAAAAACAGGTTTAAAAGATAAAGTCTCAAATCAAAAATGGAATTGCGAATAGTTATTCTACACATCTTATGTTTTCAATGAAATAGGTGTCTGGTTTGTACACTTTTCCATTCATTTCAGACGTTAGTTCATTTTTTACAATATAATCTTCGGTGGTTGTCAAATATTTAATACGCATTATATTTACAGGAGACTTTTTAAGTTCGTCGTAACTATCTTTCATAAATACAAAAATACCGGTATTCACGCGGTTATCAAAACCTTTGTCATCACGAATAAGCGTTCCGCAACTTTCCTGTTCGATGTGCATTAAAGTAACAATTTTACCATTTTGTAATTGTAAAAAAACTTTTGAGTTTTTATCAAAGCAATTGGCTTTTATAAAATCCTTACTTTTTTGAATTAATTGTAAATTTAATGTTGGCAAACCATCTGTCTGAGCTAATGAAAAGAATACGTAACTAAACGATCCTCCAAAGTTTTTTTCGCTGATAAGGTATTCATTTGTAATTTTGTAAGTCCCAATAGAATCAGTGACATTGGCACTATATTCACAAGGTTTTTGGGCAAATGCGGTAAGGTTTAATAGAAAAAAAGTTAGTGTAATTAGTTGTTTCATTTTTATGTTATTTTTCTGCAAATTAAAACTATTTTGTTATCATTTTTATCGGTTGTAAAAAAACAATATAAATTTCCACCATTTTTTATTTTCCATTTTTTTCGAATGTTTTCTACCGTGTCCGGAAAATTTCGGGTAGTAATATTTGCCTGTTGATTTAAAAGTTCCGTTTTCATATCATTTTTGTTATAGGAAATTACTTTTTCTATTTCAAAAGATCTTCCGGAAAAATTGATTAATTGATCAGAAGTGTATAAATGAGAGTGTTTATGAAGTTTGTTTATTTTGAAAAAAGAACTTACTTCATCGAAGCCACCTGATTTCATAATGGCAGAATTGGGTTCGTACAGATATTTTTGTGGTAATTCATACGATGGAAAATAAGATTCATTGCCCAAAATAAATTCGAATGTTTCTATTTTATCTTTTAAGATATTAGCCGTTTTAATTGTAATATCTCCTGAATAATGATTGTGAATTTCAAAAAGCAATTCCTTTACTTCGTTTTCCAAAGCAATAATATGAATGTTTTTGACAAATTTCAATTCTGATAAACCAGCTGAAAGGTCTAATAATGGAGCAGTTTTTATTAATATAGCATTAGATTTTTCAAAGTAAAAGTCTAATAATTCAGGAACATTTGGCAAACAGTCTTTCATCATAAAGACTTTACCTTTAGCGTCATTTCTTCTTGAGGGATCAATGTAAATCCAATCCCATTTTTGATTCGATGCTGTTAAAACATTTGTGGAATCATCGGCAAAAAAAGAGCAATTTTTTATTTGTAGTTTTTCAAAGTTATGTTTTACGATTGCAGATAAATTTTCGTTTATCTCACAATGCGCTATATTTTTAAATCTTTTTGAAAAATAATAATCGTCAACACCAAAACCTCCGGTAAGATCAATTAAACTTTCCCCTGAAATTAAAGAAGCTTTATAGGCGGCTGTTTTTTCTGATGAGGTTTGTTCGACTGATATTTTACTCGGATAAATTATGTCTTCAGTAGAAAACCAGGTTGGTAATTTGTCTTTTGCTTTAGTTTTGGCTTCAATTTGATTCAGAATCAAAATCCACTCCACGTCTGGAAAAGGATTTTTCTGAAGTGCCAATTTTGTAATGGATTCACCAATATTTTTAGCTATAAATTCCTGAATGTTTTTACTTAAAAGAGACGAATTCAATGTTAGATTTTTTCAGTTAATACGGAAACAATTTTATTGTCAGGAAAAAATTCTTTTAAAATTACTTTTAACATAGTAAAAACCGGAATTGCAATCACCATTCCAACAATTCCAAATGTAATTCCACTGATTAAAGTAACCAGAAATATTTCGAGCGGGTGCGAATTTACACTTTTTGATGAAATTATGGGTTGACTAATATTATTGTCAATAGCCTGAACCAATAAAAAACCAATAACGACATATATAGTTGTAGGTAAAATTTCTGATTGAAAATCACTGCCAATCAAACTGATCATAGTTAATATAGCGGCTAATATGGTTCCGATAATTGGTCCGATGTAGGGAATAATATTTAAAATGGCACATAAAAAAGCGATTACCAGCGCATTTTTATTTCCGAAAACCATCAAAACTATTAAGTATAAAATAAAAACAACGGTTAATTGAAGTAATAATCCAATGAAATAGCGTGTCAGTAAATGGTTTATTTTCGTAATAGAGTTTAAGATTTTATCTTCGTTTGAATCGGGAAGAATTCTTTTGGCACCTGCTTTAAAATCTTCCTGATCCTTAATGAAGAAAAAGGTAATAAAAAATACAGAAACGAGTCCCATTCCCATATCGGCCATAAAACCCATAATAGAGTTTATAAAGCTTGTAAAATAGCCAAACCCAAAGGCAGTGGTAATTTTAGATTCTTTCAGGACTTTATTTAGATCAACATGCTGAATATTGAAATAGCTTTCTATACTACGTTCAGTTGCGAAGAATTGCTGTTGCAGATGATCGGTATCCAAAAGCGATAAATTATTTGCCTGCGAAATAATTAACGGAACAAATAGTAAAATGAACCCAACCATTAGTAGAATAAAAATTATAATTGTTGTGGTGGCAGCCAGTGAATTACTAAATTTTAATTTGTTTTTTAAAAATTGAACCAGGGGATTTGCGATCAGACATAGTATTAATGAGATACATAAATATACAATTACGGTTTGTATTTCATATAAAAAATATAAAATAGCTGCAATTACTAAGATAGTAGCCAAAGCTCTTAAAATTCCGTTCGAAATGATTTTTGATGTTACCATGATTTATTTTTAGACTATAAATATAGGAAAAGCTTTTGAAATTTTTAAGGAATAAAAAAAGCGAGATACTTAGATCCCGCTTTCTTAACTAACAATTATTTTTAATCTTATTGTCCAAATGAAGCTCTTGCACCTCCAGAAACAAATATAGCTGCCATTCTGCTTTTTTGACCTAGTGAGAACATGTACATTCCGTTATCATCTGTATAATCCATGTAGTTCATAGTCATCTCTACTGGTGTTCCGGAACAGGTACTATAATGAGGATAAGCCGGAACTCCATAATTTGCGTCATTGTGCGTTGGAGTATCAGATACTAAATCGCTTCCACAAGTGGTATCTCCCCAAATGTGACGTAAATTCATCCAGTGTCCTACTTCGTGAGTTGCTGTTCTGCCTAAATTAAATGGAGCATTTGCAGCACCAGATAAACCGAAATACCTGGAATCAATTACAACTCCGTCAGTTGCAGAAGCTCCACCAGGAAATTGTGCATAACCTAAGATTCCTCCACCAATAGCACAAGACCAAAGATTAAGTTTAGTCGTTGGCGAAGTTGGCGCAAGTCCTCCCTGAGCCGTTTTTTTCATGGCATCATTTGTTCCCCATGAAGTTTTGGTAGTTGATTTTCTAATCACCTGATCTAAAACGAATGTAATTCCGATATTAGCTTTTACTCCGGCAAAAAGAGCAGGAACACTATTGTAATCAGAGTTTAAAGCGTTGAAATCTTTGTTTAAAACATCAATCTGTGATTGAATTTGGGCATTTGAAATGTTTTGCGCAGTCGTTTTGTATAAAACGTTTACTACAACCGGAATTTCAATTTTACCATTTACTAAACGATTTGTAAGAATTCGGTTTGTAGTAAATGCTTCAATTTCATTCATTCTAATGGCTAACATTGGATCGGCCTTTAATTGAGCTTCAAGAACTTCTTGTGAAGCACAAAGACGTCGTGTAGCAGCACTGGCATCTGAACCTGTTGGTTCTGTTTGGTCGTTTTGACAAGAAAACAGCATTAAAGCTGCAATTGTGGTAATAAAAACTTTTTTCATAATAATTTGGGTTTTTGTTATAAAAAATTAAATTTGGTTATTTATAACGCAATTTTATAACAAAATGATATTGTAGCCAAATTTTTATATTAAATATTTTGTGAGAATTTTACAACAGCCCGTACAGCTTGATTCTTACAAAAATTAACAATTATTTATTAAGAAGTAAATTCGTACAAAGCTATACTTGCAGCTTGCACAACATTCATACTACTATTGTTTCCAAACATATTTATGTGGACAATTTGATGTGAAATTTCGAGAAGTTCATTTGAGATTCCATCAATTTCACTTCCAATTAAAAGTGCAATTTTTTGATTTTCAGGAATATTGACTTCTCTAAGAGGTTTGCTATTGCTTGCAATTTCGAGTGCAATAATTTCGAAATTATTTTCCTGCAGGTAATTTACGAGTTCAGAAGTTTCTTCGATAATTTTGTGCGGCACATAAAGATGTGTACTGCGGGAGGTTTTATTGATTTTTCGTGGCGTTAGTGGAATATCTTTTCCTAAAAAAATAATATTTTCTACTCCAAAAGCTTCGCTTATTCTAAAAAGTGAACCAATGTTTTGCTGAAAATAAATATGGTCGCAAACCAGTGTTATTGGAAATGTTTTTCTCTCAAATTGATTTTCTCCGTGAGTAAGCTGCACTTTTTTATAATTAGTTGGTAAATATGTAATTGATGATATTGGCACCCATTTTTAGAGCTTTATCGCGAACATCAGCAGGATCATTATGCACTTGAGGATCTTCCCAGCCATCGCCAAGGTCACATTCGTATGTGTACAATAAAACGAGTTTGTTTTCTACGAAAATTCCAAAAGCCTGTGCACGAGTTCCGTCATGTTCATGAATCTTTGGTAAGCCGTTTGGAAAAGGATAAGGTTTTTGAAAAATAGGATGATTTGCCGGAATTTCGACTAAACTATTATTTGGAAATATCTTTTTGATTTCTTTTCGAATGTATTGATCCATTCCGTAATTATCATCAATATGAAGAAACCCCCCGGCAGTCAGATAATTTCTCAAATTAGTTACGTCCGCATCGCTAAAAACAACATTTCCATGCCCGGTCATGTGTACAAAAGGATAGGAGAGTAAATCAGGATTACCTGGTTCAACTGTTGATGGTTTTGCTTTTATTCTGGTATTGATATTCGAATTGCAAAATCGGATGAGGTTGGGTAATGAAGTTGGATTCGCGTACCAATCGCCGCCACCGCTATATTTTAATAAAGCAATTTCTTGTGAAAAGGAAGAAACAGAAACGAATAAAAATAAAAGAAATATTTTTTTCATATAATTTAAATTATCTGAGAATTTGCGCCATTTTTGTCAGTTTGACCGACCGGAGAAATCACATAACATAACCACAATGCGTTGCTCTTGTGATGTAATTTCTCCTTAGTCGAAAGGACAGAACTAGACTTATTCATTAAAAAAAACAACACTATGGCAAGCTACAACTGCAGCAGTTTCTGTACGTAAACGGGTATTTCCTAAAGCAACCGGCTGAAAATTGTTTTCTAAAGCCAATGCAATTTCCTTATCCGAAAAATCACCTTCAGGGCCAATCAAAATAGTTACATTTTCATTTGGCCTTAAAACTTCTTTTAGTGATTTTTTATCAGTTTCTTCGCAATGTGCAATCAATTGTAAGCCATCATTTTTTTGTTTGATGAATTCCTTAAACGAAATTGCTTCATTCAATTTTGGCAAATACGTTTCATTAGATTGTTTCATTGCCGAAAGAATTATTTTCTCAAAACGCTCTAAATTAATTACTTTTCTTTCTGAACGATCACAAAAAACAGGAGTAATTTCCTGAATACCAATTTCAGTAGCTTTTTCTAAAAACCATTCAAAACGATCATTCATTTTGGTTGGTGCCACAGCTAAATGCAAACGGAATTTTGGTTCGGGAGACTTTTTTATCGAAAGTACTTCAACAATACATTTATTGTCAGAAGCCAATGTGATTTCAGTTTCAAATAATAAACCTAAACCATTTGTGACGTGTAGAATATCGGAATCTTTTTTGCGTAAAACCTTTATTATATGTCGGCTTTCCTCTTTATCAAAAGAAAAAGTTTCAGTCGTTTCGTCTATATCAGGATTGTAAAATAATTGCATAATTTAAAATTGAATTCGCGCTTTTGAAACGACAGCTGAAGTTTCAAAACGACTTGATAAATATTTTTGATAACCTACAATTCCAATCATTGCAGCATTATCTGTGGTGTATTCAAATTTCGGAACAAAAGTTTTCCATCCGTATTTGCCTTCACTTTCTTTTAGTCGTGTTCTGATGCCAGAGTTTGCCGAAACACCTCCGCCAATTGCAATTTGATTTATTCCGGTTTCCTTTACCGCTAATTTCAATTTATCCATCAAAATTTCGATAATCGTATATTGAATAGACGCACAAATGTCATTCAGGTTTTCTTCAATGAAATTTGGGGTTTCTAATTTTTTCTTCTGAATAAAATATAAAATTGCTGTTTTTAATCCCGAGAAACTAAAATCTAATCCGGGCACTTTTGGTTTAGTAAAAGCAAAAGCCTTCGGATTTCCTTCTTTTGCATACTTATCAATTAATGGGCCGCCAGGGTAAGGAAGTCCAAGAATTTTGGCACTCTTGTCAAAAGCTTCTCCAACGGCATCATCAGTGGTTTCGCCGATAATTTCCATATCAAAAAAGCCGTTTACCTTTACAATCTGCGTGTGACCCCCGCTAATCGTCAGTGCTAAAAATGGAAATTCAGGTTTATCAAATCCTTCTTCATCAATAAAATGTGCTAAAATATGCGCATGCATGTGATTTACAGCAATTAACGGAATTTGTAAGGCTAATGATAGTGATTTACTAAAAGAACTTCCTACTAATAATGATCCCATTAAACCAGGACCTTGTGTAAATGCAATGGCTGTTAATTGTTCTTTTTGTACATTTGCTTTACGAAGTGCAGCATCAATTACAGGAACAATGTTTTGCTGATGAGCTCTCGATGCTAACTCCGGTACGACACCACCATACTGGTTGTGAATAAGCTGGTTGGCCACAACATTTGAGAGTACTTTATCGTTATGTAAAACTGCAGCAGCAGTATCATCGCAGGAACTTTCGATGGCAAGAATAAAAACCTCTGAATTTTGCATATAAAGGCACGAATTTTGGATTATATTTGACAAATCAAATTTTTAATTTTCTTTGATTATAAGGAGAAGCCAAAATTAAAGAATTTTTATCAAAAACAGTCGTTCTTTGTCTGTTCAAAGTAAATTTAAAAGAAAACTAAAATTAAAAAGCTATCAAAAAAGTAAAGAAAATAATATCACGAACCCTAATTGGGTTAATCTTACTTTTGTTAGCACTTGCTATAACGCTGTCTTTACCTGTAGTCCAGACTAAAATTGCGCAATATGTAACCAATTCCCTGAACGAAGATTTTAAAACAGATATTCATGTTGACAAAGTTGCAATAAATATTTTTGGCGGCGTAAAACTTAAGAAAGTTTTGATTTATGACCATCATAAGAAAGTTTTAATCTACTCAGATATTATTTCGACAGATATTTTAAGCATCAAAAGATTATTAGACGGTGATTTGATTTTTGGTGATTTGCGTTTAACAGGTTTGATTTTTAATCTGAAAACGTATAAAAATGAAAATGAAAACAATATTAATAAGTTTATAAAACTTTTTGATTCTGATAAGCCATCAAAAACAAATAAGCATTTTTTGCTGACGGCTAAAAATGCTTATATCTCAAAAGGAATTTTTTCTGTAGTTGACGAAAATAAAAAGACGCCCAAATTTTTGTCGTTCACAAAACTTAATGCTTACATCAGTGATTTTAAATTATATGGTCCTGATGTCAATACTACTATTCATCGTTTTTCATTTTTGGATCATCGCGGCCTTTACGTTTCAAATTTTGCCGGAAAATTTAGTTATACCAAAAAGCAAATAAAAGTTGAAAATTTAGCTATAAAAACCAAAAGATCATCTATTTATGGTGAGGCAATCTTGAATTATAAAGTAGAAGATTTTTTAAATTTTACGGATAAAGTAAAGTTTAATGTTAGAATTGATTCGTCTTCAATTGCAACGAATGATATTCGTTATTTTTATGATGGATTAGGTAAAAACCAACATTTTAAACTTAAGACAAAATTAAACGGACCTCTTAATAATCTTAATTTAAAAGGCTTGAGACTTACAGATACTAATGGTTCGAGGATTATTGGTACAATCAACTTTAAGAATCTTTTAGGTTCTAAAGAACAAAAGTTTTCCATGGATGGTAAGTTTGACAAATTGGTTTCAAGTTATGATAATATGGTGGCTTTGCTTCCTGTTGTTTTGGGTAAAAAACTCCCTAAAGAGCTAAAAAGAATAGGTAAATTTACTATTGTAGGAAAGGCAAAGGTTTCAACAGTTGCATTAGAAGCCAACTTTAAAATGGTTACGGATATCGGTGGTGGTAAAGTTGATCTTCATTTAAATAACATGGATTTTATCGATAAGGCATCTTATTCAGGAAATATTGTTCTGGAGAATTTTGATGTTGGTGCTTTATTAAATCGAAAAGATATTGGAAGAACAACCTTAAATTTAGATGTTGATGGTGTAGGTTTTACGGAGAAATACCTTAATACCATTATAAAAGGTGATATTACCAAGTTAGATTACAATAAATACACTTATAATAACATTGTAGTAAATGGTAATTTTAAATTGCCATATTATAAAGGTCAAATTTCTATAAATGATCCTAATCTGTCGTTAACATTTGATGGTTTGGTAGATTTAAGTAAACGTGAAAGCAGATATGATTTTCATATTAATGTCGAGAATGCCGATTTGCGTAAACTTAAATTTATAAATGATACTGTTTCCCATTTTAGCGGAGATGCAGTTGTTCAGGTTTCCGGGAATTCAATTGAAAATCTTCAGGGTAATATTTATATAAAAGATGCTATTTATCAAAATCCAAAAGCAACTTACGAGTTTGATGAATTAACAATCAATTCAAGTTTTGATGCAGACAGATTACGAACAATAACTATTAACTCAACTGATATTGTTGATGGTAAAATTGTTGGAAAATTTCAATTTGCCCAATTAGATAAATTAGTAATGAATTCCGTTGGAAGTCTTTATACAAATTACAAACCATATAAAGTTAAAAAAGGTCAGTTTTTACGTTTCAATTTTCACGTTTATGACAAAGTTGTCGAAATGTTGTATCCTGAAATTAATGTTGATTCCTCAACAGTTGTACGAGGTAAGATTGACGCCGATTTAAATGAATTTAAGTTTAGATTTAAATCACAAAAAATTACGGCCGCAAAAAATACATTTGATAATATCAGGGTTAATATCGATAATAAAAATCCACTTTATAATGCGTTTATAGAGTTGGATAGTATTAAGACGCCTTATTATAAAATACGTGATTTTAATCTGATAAATGTAACTTCAAAAGATACTTTGTTTGTTCGTTCGGAATTTAAAGGTGGCGAAAAAGGCGAAGATTATTTTAATCTTGACTTGTTTCATACTATAGATAAAAATAAAAACAATGTAGTTGGAATTAAAAAATCTGAAATGAAATTTAAAGACTATTTATGGTATTTAAATGAACAGGATGGATCAGATAATCAGATTCTTTTTGATAAAAATTTTAAAAACTTTACTATTGATAACATAGTCCTCTCGCATGAAGATCAAAAAATAGATTTAAATGGCGTTTTAAAAGGTAAAGATTATAAAGATCTAGTTCTGAATTTTGAAGATGTCGATATTAATAAAATTACACCTTTAAATTCAAAATTTGTTTTTAATGGAAATTTAAACGGAAATGTCAATTTTAAACAAAATAAAGATGTTTATCAACCCACGGCTTCCATCGTTATTGATCATCTTAATTTAAATAATACAGAATTAGGAACTTTAGATTTTGATATTTCCGGCGATGAGAATCTGAGAAAATTCACTATAAACTCGTCGATACACAATGGTTTTACAGAATCGTTTAATGCCAGCGGAAATTTCGCAATTGAAAATAAAGAAACAATACTGGATTTAAAGCTTAAATTAGAAGGATTTAATTTAGCAACTCTAGGAAAGGTTGGTAAGGATGTTTTATCGAATGTTCGTGGATCTGTTTCTGGAAATGCAGCTGTGGTTGGAAATATTAAGAAACCAGAAATCAACGGAAGATTGTATGTTGAAAAAGCAGGAATGACTATTCCTTATCTTAATACAGATTATGAATTAAGTGACAGAACTGTAATTGATCTTACCGATGAAAAGTTTTTGTTTAGAAATAATCAATTGACAGATACAAAATACGGTACGAAAGGATTATTAAACGGAACTATAGAACACCATAATTTTGCCGATTGGAAATTAGATTTAACCATTACTTCAAAACGATTGCTAGCACTTGATACTAAAGATAGTGATGATGCGGCTTATTTTGGAACGGCATTTATTAATGGAACTGCAAGTATAAAAGGACCAACGGAAAGTTTATTTATAAAAGTTGCTGCCAAATCAGAGAAGGGTACAGAGGTCAAAATTCCGATCAATAATGTTCAAAGTGTAGGGGAGAGCAGTTGGATACATTTTGTAACTCCAAAAGAAAAGTACAACTTAGCGAATGGTATTGTTGAGAAAACCAAAAACTATGGCGGCCTGGAATTAGAGTTTGATTTTGATATTACACCAGATGCTGAAGTGGAAGTTATTCTGGATCGAAATTCCGGTCATGGAATGAAAGGAAAAGGATACGGATCATTATTGTTCAAAATTAATACACTTGGTAAATTTAATATGTGGGGAGATTTCCAGGCATATGAAGGAACTTATAATTTTAAATACGGAGGTTTAATTGATAAAAAGTTTGCGGTTAAAAAAGGAGGGTCGATTATTTGGGAAGGAAACCCAATGAAAGCCCAATTGAATTTAGAGGCTGTTTACAGAACATCAGCAAATCCTGCGGTGCTTTTGGAGAATTCTTCTTTCAATAAAAAAGTACCTGTAGAAGTTGTTATTGGTCTGAGAGGTGATTTAGCGAGTCCTGAACCTAATTTTGATATTCAGTTTCCGTCTGTAAGTAGTGTTTTGAAATCAGAGATACAATACAAGTTAGATGATAAGGATGTTCGCCAGACTCAGGCTTTGTATTTGCTGTCAACAGGTTCGTTTATGAGTCCGGATGGATTTAATCAAAGCGATTTGTCAGGAACATTTGCAGAAACGGCTGCAAGTTTATTAGGTGGAATTATAAAGTCTGACAATGATAAGTTTAATATTGACCTGAATTTTATATCTGCAGATAAACGAATTGGTCAGGAAGCAGATGGCCAGTTTGTGGCCAATATATCATCTCAGATTAATGAGAAAATTTCAATTAACGGAAAAGTCGGTGTTCCGGTTGGAGGAGTAAACGAATCGGCAATTGTAGGAGATATTGAAATACTATACAGGGTAAATGAAGATGGATCTATGAACCTTCGTTTGTTCAATAAAGAAAATGATATTAATTATATAGGACAAGGAATTGGTTACACGCAAGGTGTCGGTATTTCATATGAAGTCGATTTTGATACTTTTAGCGAATTGGTAAATAAACTGTTTAAAAGCCATAAGCTCGAAAGAACATTAAAAGGTTCTTCAGATGATCTGCAGGATTCTAATTTGAATCCCGATTATATTAATTTCTCTACTAAAAAAGACGCTGATAAAAACAAAAAGAAAACAGATAAAAAAGAGGAAGAGAAGCCACCACCGTCTCAAAATAACAATCAGGGACTAATTCCGGATAATGACGATTTTTAAGATTTTGTTAAAAAAGGACAATAAAAAACCATTCGCAGCAACGAATGGTTTTTTTATGCTAATTTTAGACGTTCCAATTTTTTTGCTAAATATTGAAACACACAATTTTATAACACTTCATTTATGTATTGTTAATTTTAAGGATTTAATTAAAATAGGGGTCTTTTATTATTTTAAATGAATTTTTTTATATCAAAAAACTTATTAACGAAAACGTTTGAATTTAACACATTTTATTAATTTATTACAATCATAACCTGAAAAGTGGTGAATGTTTGCTAATTTTACACTTTAATACTTAAATAATGCCAAAAACAATAAAAAAAGTTGGTGTTCTGACATCAGGAGGAGATTCACCTGGAATGAATGCCGCAATACGATCAGTTGTTCGAACATGTGCTTATCATAATATAGAATGCATAGGAATTTATAGAGGGTATCAAGGAATGATCGAAGGAGATTTCAAAGAAATGGGCCCTCGAAGTGTAAACAATATTGTAAACAAAGGCGGAACGATCTTAAAATCGGCTCGTTCTCTTGAGTTTAGAACTCCTGAAGGTAGAAAAAAAGCGCACGAAAATCTTGTAAAAGCTGGAGTTGATGCTTTAGTTGTTATTGGAGGAGACGGAAGTTTTACCGGAGGTTTGATTTTTAATTCAGAGTATGGTTTTCCTGTAATGGGAATTCCGGGTACAATTGATAATGATATTTTTGGTACGACTCATACTTTAGGTTATGATACTGCCTTAAATACCGTAGTAGATTGTATCGATAAAATTAGAGATACTGCAAGTTCACATAATCGTCTGTTTTTTGTAGAGGTTATGGGTAGAGATGCTGGGCATATTGCTCTTAATGCTGGTATTGGAGCTGGTGCCGAAGAAATCCTTATTCCTGAAGAAGATTTAGGTTTAGACAGATTACTAGATTCTCTTCAAAAAAGTAAAGCTTCAGGAAAATCATCAAGTATAGTGGTCATTGCTGAAGGTGATAAAATTGGTAAAAACGTATTCGAATTAAAAGATTATGTTGAAGCTAATTTGCCTGAGTATGACGTAAGAGTTTCTGTATTAGGACATATGCAACGTGGTGGGTCACCATCTTGTTTTGACCGTGTGCTGGCAAGCCGTTTAGGTGTAAAAGCAGTCGAATCCTTAATCGAAGGAAAATCAAATTATATGGTTGGACTTCGTGAGGATAAAGTAGCTTTAACTCCATTAGAACAGGCAATTAAAGGTAAATCTGAAATTGATAGAGAATTATTAAGAGTGTCTGACATCATGTCGACATAAAAATAAATAAAAAAGTTTAAAAAGGAAAGAAGTTTATTGTGAGGAAATTAGACTTTAAATTAGTGTAACAAAAACAAAAGCAAAAAATTTAGTAAAATGTCAAAAGTAAAATTAGGAATAAACGGATTTGGACGTATCGGAAGAATCGTTTTTAGAGAAACTTTCAATAGAGATAATGTAGAAGTAGTTGCAATCAACGATTTGTTAGATGTTGATCACTTAGCTTACTTACTAAAATATGATTCAGTTCACGGTCGTTTCAACGGAACTGTAGAAGTAAAAGAAGGAAAACTTTATGTAAACGGAAGAAATATCCGTATTACTGCTGAAAGAAATCCAGCTGACTTAAAATGGAATGAAGTTGATGTTGATGTAGTTGCTGAATGTACTGGTATTTTTACCACTATCGAAACTGCAAATGAGCACATTAAAGGTGGTGCTAAAAAAGTAATTATTTCTGCTCCTTCTGCAGATGCTCCAATGTTTGTAATGGGAGTAAACCACGAGACAGCAAAAGCGACTGATTTAGTAGTTTCTAATGCTTCTTGTACTACAAACTGTTTAGCTCCTTTAGCTAAAGTAATTCACGATAACTTTGGAATTGTAGAAGCTTTAATGACAACAGTTCACGCTACAACTTCAACTCAAATGACAGCTGATGGTCCTTCTAGAAAAGACTGGAGAGGTGGACGTGCTGCAAGCATAAACATCATCCCGTCATCTACAGGTGCTGCAAAAGCAGTTGGAAAAGTAATCCCTGAATTGAATGGAAAATTAACAGGTATGGCTTTCCGTGTTCCTACTGCTGACGTTTCTACAGTAGATTTAACTGTAAAAGTAGCTAAAGAAACTTCTTATGAAGAAATTATGGCTGTTTTGAAAAATGCTTCTGAAACTACAATGAAAGGTATTTTAGGATATACAGAAGATGCAGTTGTTTCTCAGGATTTCATTTCTGATAAAAGAACTTCTATCATTGATGCTACTGCAGGAATTGGATTAAATTCAACTTTCTTCAAATTAGTATCTTGGTATGATAATGAGTACGGATACTCTAGTAAATTGATTGATTTATCTGTACATATTGCAGGTTTAAAATAATAATATATAATTTTGCAAAATCCCGTTATTTCATAGTAACGGGATTTTCTTATTTTGTTATGTCTTTAATTAATGTAAAAAATACACTTTTTATTTATTGAAGAAAAACTAAATCCAAAAACAAAAAAAAATGAAATTAATAGTTGATAGTGGATCTACGAAAGCCGATTGGATTGCAATTGATGATAACGGAAAAGTATTATTCACGACACAAACTTTGGGATTAAACCCTGAAATTCTTGACGGTCCGGAAATTATTGAAAGACTAAATGATCGTTTTGATATTTTGCAAAATAAAAAAAATGCTTCACATTTGTTCTTTTACGGAGCTGGTTGTGGAACTGACAGAATGAAGCTGGCTTTGTCTCAAATCTTTCAGGAATATTTTTCTAATGCAATTGTGGAGGTTCACGAAGATACTTATGCAGCGGTTTATGCAACAACTCCAAAAGGAGAAGCTGCAATCGTTAGTATTCTTGGAACAGGTTCTAACTGCAGTTTTTTTGATGGAAAAGTATTGCATCAAAAAGTACAATCATTGGGTTATATTGCTATGGATGATTGTAGTGGAAATGTTTTTGGAAAAGAATTAATCAGAAAGTATTACTTTAATAAAATGCCTAAAGAACTGGCAGTTGAATTTGAAAAGGAATATGATCTCGATCCTGATTTTATTAAAAATAAACTCTATAAAGAACCAAATCCAAACGCTTATTTAGCGACTTTTGCTAAGTTCTTAATTAAACATAAAGACACTGATTTCTGCAGAAAAATCATTTTCAAAGGGATGAAATCTTTCGTTAAAAACTACATTAAACAATATGATAATTGTAAAGAAGTTCCTGTGCATTTCGTAGGTTCTATCGCTTTTTATTTAAAAGACGAATTACAAGAGACATTTGATAAATATGAACTTCAATTGGGGAATGTTTTAAGAAGACCAATTGACGGATTAATTGCGTACCATGTTGCTAATCAATAGTTCTGGTTTTATGGAGATTGCAATTATTGCTCACGATGGTAAAAAAGCGGACTTAATTAATTTTTTAATTAAAAATGCAGATATTTTGCATCATGAAAAAATAAAATTGATTGGTACAGGAACTACCGGCGGAAAAGCGGAAGCGGCGGGTTTTAAAACTCAAAGAATGCTTTCAGGACCCTTAGGTGGTGATGCGCAAATTGCTGGAAGAGTGGCGGAAGGAATAACTCAAATGGTATTCTTTTTTAAAGATCCTTTATCAAGCCATCCGCATGAGGCAGATATTAATATGTTAATTCGCGTTTGCGATGTACATAATGTGCCGCTGGCAACCAATGAAGCAACGGCACAATTATTATTAGATGCTATTGCACAGCAATTATAGAAATTTCAACATTTACATTTTTTGGCAGACATGCCAATTGAACCGTTTCACGAGCTGGAGCGGTTTTTTCGTTAAAATGATTTAATAGTAAAATAGGATATTTTACAATTTGTAAATTTATCCTCTTTTACTTTACTCAATTTTGTGAATTGCAAATAATTAAAATTTAATACCTGCACTCAAGCCATAAGATTTGTAAATAATATCAGATGGCTTTTCTTGGTAATAATTAAATATAGGTTTTGCGTCATCGAGCCTTAAAAATTGCTGTTCAGCAAACAAGTTGAGAGAAATAATAAATTCATCTCTTTTTATGATTGGCACTCCGAGGCCAATACGCGCATTGGTACCGCTTTTAAATTGTTTTTTGTCAAGACTAAATTCACTAGCTAGAGAGCCATATATATATACATTATTAGTGTCGACAAAAAAGAATTTTGCGATTCCTCCTAATTCTAGCATTGAAAAATCGGGTTCATTGTAACTTTTATATCCTCCCAAAACTCCTATGCTGAGTTTTCTCAAAAGCATATAATTGAAAGAGTAAGTGAGTCCAAATGCAGGATTTTTAACATTTAGTTCTTCGTCGCCGACATAATGCTTTTGACCGTCTGTATCGACGTAATTATAGCTATATGTTACCTTCTTATGCATAATTAGTTCTAAATCAGCATTAGAATACCATTTTTTAATTTGAGCATTCCCAAATGAACAAATGAATATGCATACAAATAATATTTTTTTTTCCATTTTTATATAGTTAGTTTGTAATCATTCTGGTGCCACTCCAAGTGCCTCCTCGACGACCTAGCGCATAAATATCTAATTCGTGATAGGTGTAGTTTCTAAAAGTACCTCCTTTTTCTATTTTGAAAGAATAGCTAGGTTTTGGAGCACCTGTTGGATTATCTAATGTAGGAGCTGTGTAACTGCCATAACTAACTCCGACTAGAAATTCAAAAATTTGACTGTCGAATTTTCTTTGTATTTGATTGTCATTGATTTTCTTATATTTTTCTCCAAAATAGACTACTTCGATTTCAGTAGCATTTTTTTGATACGTTATTATAAATTCATTTTTTGCACCACTATTAAAAGTACTTTTTAAAAACTTAATTCCTAGTTTGTATAATTCTTTAATATTTGATTCGCTATTTATTTGATAATTTGGTTTTGGTAGTTGGCGAATATAAATGTTTAAAGGGTTGTCGCTGCCGAAGCCAAAGAAGGGCAAGTTTGTTCCGGGAGATATATTAACGAGTCTAAAGTTCCCATCATCTGCCAAAAGTTTATATTCGTTATTATACATATATAATGGAGGTAAGGGATCTGAAGAAAAAGGATTGTTGGTATTAATTTTTGGATCAGGATAATTATATTTTAAATAAACTTTATTAATACCTAAGTATAATTCATCAGCATCAGATGCCCACCAAATTCCAGCTGTTTTTACCTGAACTCTGGTTTGTACGCCGATTGAGCTATAAACACCCCAACTTTGATTCCAGAATTCAGTTTTGATTCTGTGTCTGCTGTCAAAATAATTAATACAAGATTTGTTTGTTCCAAAAAGTGATTGAAACCAACTTGTATCTCTATTGCCATCGCATATGGGTAAATTGTCTATTTGATTTTGTAAAATTTGATCTTGTGATAATTGTTGTACAGCTACTACTGGAGTTTTAGGAATGTTTGATTGCCCTCCGTTGCCACAATCCATATCTGCAGGAACAATATATCTCGATATGCCTGGAGCTATTCTGGTGTAACCACCTTGTTGAAGACGAAGTTCACATGGGGTAAGTAGGTTTTGCACAGGTGGCATGTTTTCAAGATAGTTGTACAAAAGTAATGTGTCACTCTTGTGTACGGCAAGCACTCCTAAATCCTCTACTATTTTATAGATTGAATCTCCAACCATAACTTCATTGTTTTGGTTGACAATTGCAGCAAAATAGGGGTCAGCTATTATACTTTCTTTTATTTCATCAACTGGTACTGCAGGTCCCTCAGGGGTTTGGGGATCTTCAGGGGCTTCTACTACAAAAGAACTAGATTTCATTGTTTTTTTATCTTTTTTTTGAGAAAGTTGCAGTATCAATTTTTGGTTTTCTATGTTTACTATTGGTGAATTTGAAATAAAGCCTTCTGCATAAATTTGTTCAAATTTAGTTTCTAAATTAACTAGACTTTCTTTTTTAAGCTCTTCTATGTTTTTTTTTAAATCTTCTCTAGATGAGAAATAAAATCTGCCATTAATTACAGTGCCACTTTTAGAATTTTTTAAAGAAGTAGAGGAATTCTGTAGACTTGGTTCTTCATGACAAGAATAAAAAAGAATGGACAACAATGCAAAGGCAATTAGTTTTTTTAACATGGTTTTTGGTGTTTTAAGGTTGTTCGTAATATTTGGTCATAACTATCTGAAATTTTTATTGGATATTAAAAAGCTGTCTTATCTTCCTTAGTGAAGAAGAGGTAAGAGGTATTTAATATAAAATTTATGCTGAAAATTAGTCAGTGTGGAATTTAAATCTCTTTACGGTTAGTTCCTCGAAGCTCTTTCGTGAAATGAAAAAATAATTTTTATTGATACCTCGTTGTTTCTTAAAAAGGGTCAGCAAGAAGCTGAAAGTTAGGATCCAATAAAAAACACCCAAGAGTTGTTAATCTCCCAACTGTGCAATAAGACCTGCTACAATTATAAATATCATTCCGATAATCATTATTGGTGAAAGGTCTAATACTATTAAAATTTTCCATCTGTTTTTTAAATCTATTTTTTAATTGATTATAGTTTAATGATTTATAATTTAAAAACTCTAAATTAAGTACATTGTAGGAATTGCATTATTCGATTATAGGGTAATTTGAAATTTATTTGTTAAAATGTTTTTATTAAAAATAAATTGTTTTTTGGTGAGTATATATTTATAAAAGTGTCCTCTATTATTTTGTTGGTAAAACTATTTGCTTATGAATGTATTTGTTGGGGGTAAACTCAAAAAATTAAGAAAAAGTAAAAATATGACACAAGAGGAAGTGGCTGATTTTTTGCATTTGTCGCAATCAGCTTATGCTAGAATGGAAAGTGGTGAAACTCATTCGTGGGCCAATCATATTTCACAAATCTGTCAGCTTTTCGAAATAAATCCGGATGAACTATTGCGAAAAGATGATTTAACTGAAAATGTAAATCAAAAACAGTATTATTAAATTATCTCGCAAGGTGATATAGTAATATGAAGAACAAATAAAAGAATCAAAAGAGGTTATAGAAGATTTGAAAGGCAATAGCATACAAATAAAAAAGACTTCACGTTAATGAAGTCTTTTTGTTTAATCATCTGTCGAAAGTTGAGAATAAAAAGAGTCTAAAATCTCTTATTTTGAATTTGAAAAACAATAATATATTTTGTCTCTTTTCAGACGAATTAAGGGAATTAAATATCTCTGATTATTGTATTTATTCAATTGCAATTATAGAAATTTCAACATTTACATTTTTTGGCAAACATGCCACTTGAACCGTTTCACGAGCTGGAGCGGTTTTTTCGTTAAAATAAGATCCGTAAATAGTATTGATCGCGCCAAAATTATTCATATCCATAATGAAAATAGTCGCCTTAACAACATTTTCAAAAGTCATATTAGCTGCTTCAAGAATGGCTGCAATGTTTTCCATTACTTGTTTGGTTTCATCATTGATGTTCTCAGTAACAAGTTCTCCCGAAGCCGGATTTATTGCAATCTGACCAGAAGCATATAGTGTATTTCCTGATAATACAGCCTGATTGTAAGGCCCGATTGGAGCAGGAGCTTTTTCGGTAAAGATGATTTTTTTCATAATAATTATTTTAATCGAATGTGAATTATCGGTTTGAAGTACTTCGTTTATTCCATTTAATGTCACTAAGAACTCCGGATTTAATTCCGATAAAGAAGTTCCAGTTAGAATTAGGTCCAAGTGGAGTCCAGTTGAAAGCCATTCTCCAGCTTAATAAATCTCTTTCAAAACGAAATTGTGTAAAAGTAACCCCTTTTTGAACGAAATCGTAACCGGTAGAAACCCCGCCTTTCCATTTAGGTGTAATATCCATATTGATAGAAACCATGATAGAATTCCCTGTTATTTTGCTTTCTCTATTAACGTTCGAATAAGTTAATGAATAAGCCATTGTCATATCCCAAGGGATTTTCGAATTAAAAAATTCGGTTATAACATCTTCGCCATCATCTTTTTCTTTTGCAAACTGACTGTTACGACTATCATTTAAGTCTGTATTGGTACCAAATAAATCATCTTTACGACCACCATTCCGCTCGCTTTGTTTATTTTCTTCTTTTACTCCTTTATTTGAAAAAGAGTAGTTTAAGGTTAAATTAGCACTTGTCATTCTGAATAAACTACCTCCATTGTCAATATTGTAGACGTTCATTCTCTTTCCTGAATTGTCAATTGCATAAGGGTCTAAAGTGGCACCAAAATTAACATTCATTTTATTGTCAAGAAGTTGTGTTCCTCCACTTACAAGCACAGGTTGCCACGCCAGGATATCTTTACCGTCAGCATTAAAATTATAGCTGGTGCTAAAATTTAAGTTGTTTAACAGCATTATTTTTTTAGGTTCTGTTTTTGTGCTGTCACGATCTCTCACTTTAGCTTCAAAAGTATTACTTAAGGCAAGGCCTACTATGTTTGAATTTTCTTTGCTAGGAGCTCCATAAACACTTCCGTCGAAGCGCGAGTATGAGTTTGATACTCTTCCTGAAGCATCGACATAATAATTATCGTAATATTTTTCGAAACTAGGAGTGTAGGCATAGGTAATAGAGGGTCTCATGACGTGACGAATAGATTGAATCTTTTTATCATCACCAAAATTAAAAGTACCGTAAATTGTAGTTCCTAAATTAGTACTGAAATTATAAGTTCTATAAGTATCAAAACCATTTACTGTTTGTGTCACGACTTCATTTTTACTTGAATCGTAATTTTTTTCTATCGTTTTGGTAACCCAGGTTTCCTGATAATTTGTAGATGCTCCGGCACTAAAATATTTAAATATCTTAAAATTTGTACTAATTGGAATAGATTGTTGTAGTCCAATTTGTGCGTCTCTAAACATTTGAGGTTTAAAGAATAAAGAATCGGTTGTTACAAATTTATTTTGTCCGGTCACATTGTACTGTAAGTTGATGTTTTTGATAAAACCTTTTTTCACACCATCTTTACCAACAAAAGGATAAACGCGATCAATGCTACCTTGTAAAGATGGTAATGTCATTTGAATTTCTTCTGTTTGTGTATTTTGTGAGTGTGTCGCCGTAAGTGCAATACGCGCTCCCGGTATTGTATTAAAAGTTTTATTATAAGAAATAGAGGAACTTAAAGTATTGTTCAGATTTGAACCAACATTTGCCTGATTAATAGATTGTTTAAAGTATTTACTACTACCCATATTCACCGAAGCAGAAAAGCTGGAGTTGGGGTTTGATTTGGTGTCTTTAGAGTGTGACCACTGAATATTATAAATATTTTGCTTCGAATAATCAGGATAACCTCTTTCGCTATTGATTAAATTCTCAAAACGAACATTTAAATTTCCCCGATAGTTATATCTTTTGGCGTATGCAGATTCAAAACGCATGGCGTAACTTCCATTGGTATAATAATCTCCTAAAACGGTAAGGTCATAATTATCACTTAAAGCAAAATAATAACCACCATTTTGCAGAGAGAATCCTCTCGTATTGGAGTCGTTATAACTTGGTATAATGATTCCTGATACACTCTTTTCCTGACTCATTGGGAAATAAGCAAAAGGTAAGGCAAGAGGAGTAGGTACATCGGCAATAACCATGTTGGTCAGGCCTGTTACTACTTTTTTTCCCGGAATAAATTTTACTTTATTGGTCTGAAAATAATATTCAGGATTATCGATATCTGCTGAAGTGGTAAAGCGTGCGCCTTTCAGGAAATAAACAGAATCATTTTCTTTTTTAGTAACTGCAGCCTTAATTTTAAATTCGCCTTGTTCTGTTCTTGAATTGTATATTAAGGCTTTTTTTGTTTTGAAATTAAAACGGATAGAGTCTGGCTGAACTTCACTTCCACCTTGCTTAAAATTTGGAAATTGTGTTAAGACACCTGCCGAATCTTTTATTCTTCCGGCATACACTTCGTCTTTTTCATAATTTAAAACAATGATACCTGACTTTAGCTCAACATCTTTATAGTATAATTCAGCTTCGTTATAAAGGGTGATTGTTTTGTTTTTCTGATCGATTTTCGCATAATCTTTGGCCCTGTACTTTACTTTTCCGTCAAGAAAAGTCTTTTTAGGTTTAACAGTATCCAGTTTTATTGTATCAACTACAGTTTTTACAGGCTTATCTGTTTGTTTTACAGCAGGTAATGCGTTTTTTTTTGATTTTATCTCTTGCGAGTATAATTTACCACATCCTAGTGTTAGGAAAAATGATAATAAAACGATATTAAATAAGTTTGTATGCAAAGGTTTAAATGCTATTTTTGTAAAAGTATGGCTTGTTTTTTGACATGTCAAACTTACATATAATTTTTTGTCAAAAATAATCAATTGCAAAAATTATAGCAGTTGCATTTTATTAAAATTAACTTTTAGATTTATGAATATATTTAACAAAACTAGGCTAATATTTAGTTTTTTTCTAACTATAATTTCATTTTGCGCATATAGTCAGGCAAATGTTTTTAAGGTTACACTTGATGCCGGACACGGTGATCATGACTTTGGTGCCGTATATAGCGGAAGAATCGAAAAAAATATTGCATTGGCCATTGTGTTAAAAGTTGGGAAAATATTAGAAGATAGCCCAAACGTTAATGTTATTTATACCCGTAAAAGTGATGTTTTTATCGATTTGGTCGAAAGAGCGAACATTGCTAACAGAGCAAACTCAAATATTTTTGTTTCTATACACTGTAATGCGAACAAGAATACAGCCGCAGACGGAACAGAAACCTATGTAATGGGTTTAAGTAAAGTAGCATCGAATCTTGAAGCTGCGAAAAAAGAGAACTCGGTAATTACGTTAGAGAAAGATTATAAACGTAAATATGAAGGTTACGATCCAAATTCTCCTGAGTCAATGATTGGAATGACTTTAATGCAGGAAGAATATTTAGATAATAGTATTGCATTAGCCAGTAAAATTGAAGATAATTTTGATAGATTAGGAAAAA
Organism: Flavobacterium frigidimaris; assembly: GCF_002217275.1. Classification (NCBI taxonomy): domain Bacteria; kingdom Pseudomonadati; phylum Bacteroidota; class Flavobacteriia; order Flavobacteriales; family Flavobacteriaceae; genus Flavobacterium; species Flavobacterium frigidimaris. The sequence continues at coordinate 41,935 of NZ_MUGV01000013.1, read as the reverse complement.
AACTTCGCCAGGGTGGAGTGAAACAGGCGCCTTTTATGGTACTTCATAAAGCGTATATGCCTAGAGTTTTGGTTGAAACCGGTTTTGTATCTAATCCAACAGAAGGTAATATTTTAAATTCGGAAGAAGGACAGAATGATATTGCCAAAGCAATTGCCGAAGCCATTTTGAGTTACAAAAGAGAGTATTTTGGCTCTGGCGCTCCTGAAATAATGGATGCCAGACCAGCAAAAGATACTGCTAAACCAAAAACGGTTATTGCTGCTCCTGCATCAAACAAAAATGCAACAAAAGGCACTTTTTTTAAAGTACAATTGATAGCAAGTATCAAGAAAACACCATTGGAGCCTAAAAATTTTAAAGGACTTAAAAATGTAACAATGCTGTACGAAAACAATATTTATAAATATTTCTATCAGGAAACTTCAGATTACGAAGCAGCACAAAAATATTTGCAAGAAGCTAAAAGTAAAGGATATGGAGCATCATTTTTAGTTGCTACTAAAGATGGAGAGAAAATCAGTATTCAGGACGCGACTAAATAATAGCCACAAGTTCGAATATTTATATTAATTTTGTACAAACACTTAGAATTTTGAAACTAACAAGAGAAATTAAAACGGCTATTTTAGTCATCGCGTCAATTTTATTATTTATTTGGGGCTACAGCTTTTTAAAAGGCAAAGACCTTTTTACAAATTATAAAACATTATATGTTGAATATGATAATGTGGAAGATCTGGCTCAGTCTGCACCCGTAACTTTAAACGGACTTGCAATTGGTAAGGTAACTAAGATTACAATCAACGACAATACTGGTAAATTATTAGTAGAACTACAGTTGAAAACTGATTTTCCAATTTCTAAAACAAGTAAGGCATCTTTATATTCGCCAAGTTTAATTGGTGGAAAACAGATTAAGATTATACCAAATCTTGCTGACAAAGAACTTGCAGTTGATGGTCAGACCCTGGCTCCAGCTGTTGAATTAGGTTTAACCGAGTCTTTAGGAGGTAAAATTGAGCCAATTCAGCAAAAGTTAAATCTGATGCTTGAAAATATTAATACTCTGGTTGCCGGATTAAATAATGTTCTGGACAAAAAGGGACAGGAAGATCTTAAAAAATCGCTGGCCGAATTAAGTCAGACGATGGAGCAATTTCATAAAGCGTCAGGAAGTATCAATTCTATATTAGATACCAATAAAGCACAGATTAACGGAGCAGTTACGAACTTCAATAAGATGTCGAGTAACTTTAATAAAATCTCAGATTCGTTACATAAAGCTGATTTAGGAAAAACAGTTAGAAACCTAAACCAAACTTTAGCAAAACTTGATGGTATTATGACAAACCTGAATTCAGGAAAAGGTACGGCGGGTAAATTGCTGAATGACGATGCTTTGTATAATAATCTGGCTAAAACTTCAAAAGAGCTTGAATTATTATTGCAGGATGTTCGCTTATATCCGACACGTTATGTGAATGTTTCTCTTTTTGGAAAGAAAAACAAACCATATGTTGCACCTACAGAAGATGCCAATACAACTGACAAAAAATAATTAGAATGAGTTATTTAGATAATATTTTATTCGCTATACTTCTGATAGCTGGTTTTGGTTTTTTTGCTTCAAGCATAAAGAAAATCATTAGAAACATAAATTTAGGAGTTGATGTAGATCGAAAAGACAATCCAAAAGCACGTTGGAAAAACATGGCTATGATTGCTCTTGGACAATCTAAAATGGTGAAACGACCTGTAGCAGGTGCATTGCATATTGTGGTATATGTTGGATTTATTATCATAAATATAGAATTACTTGAAATTATTATTGATGGATTATTTGGAACTCATAGAGTTTTTGCGCCTTATTTGGGTGTAGTTTATGATGTTTTAATTGCTTCATTTGAAATATTAGCAATATTGGTAATCTTTGCTGTTACCGTTTTCTGGATCAGAAGAAATGTGATCCGTTTAAAACGTTTTATTAATCCGGATTTAAATGGATTTCCTAAAAGTGATGCGAATTACATATTGTATTTCGAGACCGTTTTGATGTTTTTATTTTTATTCATGGATGCTGCTGATTTGCATTTGCAGAATGTTCCAGGAGGATTTTCGCATTTTCACAGAGCAGGAAGTTTTCCAATAAGTCAATTTATTGCGCCACTATTTAACGGAATGTCAAATGAGTTGGTTGCCCTATTGTTCGAAACTTTTTGGTGGTTACATATTGCGGGTATTTTGGTTTTTATGAACTATTTATATTTCTCAAAACATTTGCATATTCTTTTGGCTTTCCCAAATACCTATTTTGCCAACTTGAAACCAGAAGGGCAATTTGATAATTTAGAATCAGTTACAAAAGAAGTGAAGTTAATGATGGATCCAAATGCTGATCCGTTTGCTGCAGCTCCGGTTGATGAAAATGCAGCTCCGAGTAAATTTGGTGCGAGCGACGTTCAGGATTTAAACTGGGTTCAATTGTTAAACGCTTACACTTGTACAGAATGCGGACGTTGTACATCATCTTGTCCTGCCAATCAAACAGGTAAGAAATTGTCTCCTCGTAAAATTATGATGGATACAAGAGATCGTTTACAAGAAGTAGGAAAAAATATTGATGCCAATAAAGGGGTTTTTGTTCCGGACAATAAAACATTATTGAACGATTATATTACACCAGAAGAATTGTGGGCTTGTACCTCTTGCAACGCTTGTGTTGAAGAATGTCCGGTAAACATCAGTCCGTTGTCTATTATTATGGATATGCGTCGTTATTTGGTGATGGAACAAAGTGCTGCTCCAATGTCACTGAATGCTATGATGACGAATATTGAAAACAATGGAGCACCATGGCAATACAGTCAACAAGACAGATTGAACTGGAAAAACGAGAATTAAAATTAAGGTTTAATTGGTTATTGACTTAACCGCTTAAGCGAATAAAATATTTGAGGTTTTTAGTAGGGTTATAGTAGAGAGAGTGCGATTAACCAATGTAACGATTAACCGATTTAACAACAAAAGAAGATGTCAGAAAGTTTAGTAGTGCCAACAATGGCTGAAATGTTAGCCGAAGGAAAACAACCAGAAGTTTTATTTTGGGTAGGTTGCGCAGGAAGTTTTGATGATAGAGCAAAAAAAATTACCAAAGCATTTGTGCGTATTTTAAATCGTACTAATGTTTCATTTGCAGTTTTAGGTACAGAAGAGAGTTGTACCGGAGATCCTGCAAAACGTGCTGGAAATGAGTTTTTGTTTCAGATGCAGGCCATGATGAATATCGAGGTTTTAAATGCATATGAAGCTAAAAAGATAGTTACAGCTTGTCCGCATTGTTTTAATACTTTAAAAAATGAATATCCTGAATTAGGAGGTCAATATGATGTAATTCATCATACTGAGTTTTTGAAGTCATTAATTGATGAAGGAAGACTGACTGTGGAAGGTGGTCAGTTTAAAGGAAAAAAAATCACTTTTCACGATCCTTGTTATTTAGGAAGAGCAAATAAAGTATACGAAGCGCCAAGAGATTTAATTCAGAAACTGGATGTTGAATTGGTCGAAATGAAACGTTCTAAAGCAAACGGATTATGTTGTGGAGCTGGTGGAGCGCAAATGTTTAAAGATGCTGAGCCAGGAAACAAAGAAGTGAATGTTTTACGTACTGAAGACGCCTTAGAAGTACAACCGGATATCATTGCAGCGGGTTGTCCATTCTGTAACACTATGTTAACTGATGGTATTAAACATCAGGAGAAAGAAGGACAGGTTAAAGTTATGGATATTGCGGAGTTGATTGCTAATGCACAAGATTTATAACTAAGGTTCTGAGGTACTAAGATTCTAAGGTTCTAAGTTATCTAACTTGAAACTATCCAGTAATCTAAAATCAACAATCTAAAATCTAAAATTAAATGTATATACCTTTTGAAGATTTACCTGGTGAATCCCGAGTTTGGATTTATCAATCAAACAGAAAATTTTCTGAGGAAGAGTTTTCTGAAATTGAAACTGACCTAAAAGCTTTTGTAGAAGAATGGGCAGCGCATGGAACAAGCTTAGAAGCGTCATATTTATTGAAATACAACCGATTTATTATTTTGGCTGTAAATCAGGATGTACAGGCAGCTACAGGATGTTCAATTGATAGTTCTGTAGAATTTATACAGAGTTTGGAGAAAAAGTACAGCGTTGATTTGTTAGATAAAATGAACGTGACTTTTAAAAACGGCGAGCATATTGCTCACAAGACATTAATTGATTTCAAGAAAATGGTTAAAGATAAATCGGTTTCTGAGAATACGATTGTTTTTAATAATTTGGTAAACAATATCGAAGAATTTAATGAATCCTGGGAAGTTCCTGCGGCTGATAGCTGGCATAGCAGATTTTTCTAAGAGAAATTTATAATATATTTGAAAGGCATGAAATTTAGATTTTATGCCTTTTTTTGTTTAGTAAGTTCAATTGTTTCAAGTTTCAGGTTTCAGGTTTGCCAAAGTTTGTCGTTCCTCGGAATGTCAGGATTGCGGAAATCTTTGTCAAAGTTTTAACCTTTGACAAAGATGGATTACGATTAACCCGCCAGGTTTTTATCCCGTGACTTCGGGAAGAAAAAAAAGTTCTTATGAAAACTAAAACCTCTAATTTAGCCCCGATGGGAGCGGTATCTCCCGATTTAGAAAAACAAGGCTTTTTAGCCGTAGTTTTTGTTAATTGGGAATATAGCGGACAGCGGGACGAGTGGTTCTTTTGAAAATGAAATTTCTGCTCCTGATAAAAATTACAGCAGAAAATTTCTGTTCGTAATTCAGTATCTCTGTACATAAAATATCCTATAATCTAAAACACTAATAATCTGATGTTTCTAAGATTCACAAAAATGTAACATTTTAAATACGGGAATAAACGTGATTTTTGAGTACTTTCGTAGTACTAAATTTAATACATGAAAATAGCAATAGTTTGTTATCCGACATTTGGTGGTAGTGGGGTTGTAGCCACAGAATTAGGCCTCGAATTAGCCAGACGCGGACACGAAATCCACTTTATTACCTACAGTCAGCCGGTTAGACTGGCACTTTTAAATCCTAATGTTCATTATCACGAAGTAAACGTTCCTGAATATCCTCTTTTCCATTATCAGCCTTATGAATTGGCTTTATCAAGCAAATTGGTCGATATGGTGAAATTATATAAAATAGAAGTGCTTCATGTGCATTATGCAATTCCACACGCGTATGCGGGTTATATGGCAAAGCAAATGCTGAAAAATGAAGGAATTAATCTTCCGATGATTACAACGCTTCACGGAACAGATATTACGCTGGTAGGAAATCATCCTTTTTATAAACCTGCCGTAACTTTTAGTATCAATAAATCAGATTATGTGACTTCGGTTTCTCAGAGTTTGAAAGATGATACGTTGAAATTATTCAAGATCAAGAACAAAATAAGGGTAATTCCGAATTTTATTGAGCTGGATAAAGTAAAAACGGATCCAACAGCTCCTTGTCATCGTTATGTGATGGCGAAGGAAAATGAGCGTATTATTACTCATATTAGTAACTTTAGAAAGGTAAAACGTATTCCGGATATTATTAAGATTTTCTATAATATTCAGAAAGTGATGCCGGCTAAATTAATGATGGTTGGTGATGGTCCTGAAAAAGAAAAAGCGGAAGTTTTATGTATGGAATTGGGAATTTACGACAAAGTAATTTTCTTTGGGAATAGTAATGAGATTGATAAAATTTTATGTTTGACCGATTTGTTTTTACTTCCATCTGAAACAGAAAGTTTTGGCTTGGCAGCTTTAGAAGCAATGGCATGTGGTGTTCCGGTAATTTCAAGTAATTCAGGAGGTTTGCCTGAAGTTAATTTTGAAGGTGTTTCAGGATATTTGAGCAATGTAGGAAACGTGGAAGAAATGGCTGCGAATGCAATTAAAATTTTAGAAAGCGATGAAATTTTAAATCAATTTAAGGCGAATGCTTTAGAAGTAGCGAAGAAATTCGATATCAAAAATATATTGCCTAAATACGAAGCACTTTATCAGAGAGCAATTGATGATTATAAAGAGTAGAAACATTAATTTTAAAATAAACGTAAATGAAAAAAGTAATTTCGGTTGTAGCAGTTTTTGTTTTAATTTCTTGTGGAGCAAAAAAAACATCAGAGTCAAAAGCATTATATGAGGTTTTGACAACACAATCTGACGGTGGTGGAAATATCAAATTTTATGAGATCTTGACAGAACCAAATGAGATTAAAATGTTAGAAACTGATCCACTGTTGGCTGACAAAATGAAACAAACCGATATTAGTAATTCTAACTATGTTATTTTAAATATGGGAGAGAAAAACACTGGTGGTTATTCTATTGGAGTTGAAAAAGTGGAAGAAACGGATAAAAATGTCATTATCACTGTAAAAGAAAATAGTCCTGCTCCTGATGCTATGACAATGCAGGTAATTACCTATCCTTATACGGTTGTGAAAATACACTCCAAAAAAGAGATAATTATTAAATAAGTTATTAGGGCTTCGGCCTGATAAGCATTTTCTCAAAATGAAAGCAAAAAAAAACCTGTCGTAATTAAAGCGACAGGTTTTCTTTTACAATTATTTTTTAATTTTATTTTAGAATTTGAATTTGATTCCTAAACCAACATCAAATCCAAAGTTGTCATCATCATAATATCCTGAACCAATTTCTGGTCTTGCATCTAATGATAATAAAATTGGCACTTCTTTAAAGCCATATTCAATACCAATATCTCCTGCAGCAAAAACGTAAGTCCCGCTATCATTGTATTTAACATTGTTGTTGTAGTAATCGTGATCCCATGCTGCGATACCACCACCAACACCAGCGTACCAGTTAAAACCTCCGTCGATGTTCCAAACCCATTGGTAAAGAGCAACTCCTTTAATGGCGTCAACATCACTGCTGTTTCTCCATCCTAAATCGAACTCAAGTCTGTTTTTTTGATTTAATCCTCTTTGGTACGATACTTCTCCACCAAAACCATTATTATCTCCTAAACGTAATCCAAGAGCATTTTTTGCGATGTCTTGTGCTTGAGCCGTGAACGCTAAACCTAATAGCATAATGGCAGATAAAATAACTTTTTTCATAAAAATGTGAATATTAATTTTTTTCAAATGTATAATTACAGTTCACTATTGAACGTATAATATTCCTGAAAATTGTTATATAATTCACATTTTGACTGTTTCTAAATTATGGTTTTTGCAGTAAAATGCCAGAAAATTGGTAAGGTATTGATACTTACTGTTTTATTTTTTAATAATCATTGAAGTGATTAACTGAGAAGTTAAAATGTCTTCCATTTCGAATAAATTTTCTTCTTCTTCAGTCAAATTTGACTCTGAGTAAGAAAATAATTTCCATCGTTTTTTATGATATTCCAGTGCCGTTAAATTTTCTACCCAATCCCCGGAGTTCAGATATAAAGTTGATCCGTGTTTGTTTTCTATGGTAGTAATTTTAGGTTCATGAATGTGACCGCAAATTACATAATCGTAATTTTTTTCGATTGCGAGATCGGTTGCTGTAGTTTCAAAATCAGAAATGAATTTTACTGCTTTTTTTACGCTTGCCTTTATTCTTTTGGAAAACGAATAAGGTTCGCGGCCTAATTTAGCCAGACACCAGTTTGCAAATCGATTGCTCAGGATTAAATAATCGTATCCTAATCCTCCTAATTTTGCAATCCATTTGGAATGTTGTACAGAAGCATCAAATACATCTCCATGAAAAATCCAGGCTTTTTTACCATCCAAATCTAAAACTAATTTATCAAGAAGGGCAAAATTACCCATGTTCATGTCGCTGAATTTACGAAGAATTTCATCATGATTTCCAGTGATATAATACACTTTTGTACCTTTAGAAGCCATTCCGATGATGCGTTGAATGACTCTTAAATGTGTTTTTGGGAAATAAGATTTTCTAAATTGCCAGGCATCAATAATGTCTCCGTTTAAGACTAAAGTTTTTGGTTTAATGCTTGATAAATAGTTGTTTAATTCTTTGGCGTGGCTTCCGTACGTTCCTAAGTGAACATCTGAAAGCACAACTAACTCGACATTTCTTTTTTTCAATTTTTCTTGATTTGAAGTTTAGCAAATAAAAGAAACCTAAGTCGGTTTTATTTTATCAAATGGTTATCAATTTGGCTTCAATTTTAATAAATTATGATTTTTAATCAACTTAGTCTTTACTTAATAATACCAACTTTAAATTTTTTAATTTAATTCATAAAACTTACATTTGCTCAAAACAAATTACAATGGCAGGAAATAGCTACGGCACCCTATATAAAGTTACAACATTTGGAGAATCTCATGGTGAAGCTTTAGGCGGAATTATAGATGGATGTCCATCAGGAATTGAACTTGATTTAGAAGCAATTGAAGTTGAAATGTCCCGAAGAAAACCAGGACAATCAGCAATTGTAACCCAAAGAAAAGAACCAGATGCAGTTCAGTTTTTATCTGGAATTTTTGAAGGAAAAACAACAGGAACTCCAATTGGTTTTATTATCCCGAATACCAATCAAAAATCAGACGATTACTCCCATATAAAAGACAATTACAGACCAAGTCACGCTGATTATGTGTATGATCAAAAATATGGTTTTCGTGATTATCGCGGAGGCGGAAGAAGTTCTGCACGTGAGACTGCAAGTAGAGTAGTAGCTGGTGCCATTGCAAAACAAATGTTACCAGAGATTAAAATTAATGCTTACGTTTCTTCGGTAGGTCCAATTCATTTAGATACACCTTATCAGGATTTGGATTTTTCTAAAATTGAAAGCAATCCTGTTCGTTGTCCTGATGAAAAATCGGCTGCGATTATGGAAGAATATATTCGTGACATTCGTAAACAAGGTGATACTGTTGGAGGAATTGTTTCATGTGTAATTCAGAATGTTCCGGTTGGTTTAGGGGAGCCGGTTTTTGATAAATTGCATGCTGAACTTGGAAAAGCAATGCTTTCTATCAATGCTGTAAAAGGATTTGAATACGGAAGTGGTTTTTCAGGATCAGAAATGAAAGGAAGCGAACACAATGATTTATATAATTCTGACGGAACTACAAAAACAAATCTTTCTGGCGGAATTCAGGGCGGAATAAGTAACGGAATGGATATTTATTTCAGAGTAGCTTTCAAACCTGTTGCGACTATCATGCAAACACAAGACTCATTAGATAATAAAGGAAATATTACACCAATGACTGGTAAAGGTCGTCATGATCCTTGTGTAGTACCTCGCGCCGTGCCAATTGTTGAAGCAATGGCAGCGATTGTTTTGGCTGATTTTTACCTGATCAACAAAACATATTAATAAAAGGTAAGACAGTGAGGGTCTTACTATTTTAATTTTAAACAAACAGATTAATGCAACAAGTTACAGAAACCAAAAAAAAATCATTTCTTTCAGGATTAACAGGGCAGATTATAATTGCTATGGTTCTTGGAGCAACTTTAGGAATTATATTGCACAATTATATTTCACCTGAAGCTGCACAATCATTTAGTGATAAAATAAAAATGCTCGCCGCTATTTTTATCCGACTAGTACAAATGATAATTTCGCCTTTAGTGTTTACCACTTTAGTTGTTGGAATTGCCAAACTAGGAGATATAAAAACAGTTGGAAGAATTGGAGGTAAAGCGATTGCATGGTTTTTTACAGCTTCATTTATATCATTACTAATCGGGTTATTTTATGTAAATATTCTGGAACCGGGAGTAGGTTTGAAATTAGGTCATGTTGATATGGCAGCAGCTACAGAAGTAACTGCAAAAACCAAAACACTTTCTTTTGAAAATTTTGTAGAACATATTGTTCCAAAAAGTATTTTTGAAGCTATGGCAACCAATGAGATCTTGCAGATTGTAATTTTCTCTATCTTTTTTGGATTAGCTGCTGCATCATTAGGAAGTACTGTAAAACCAGTAATTAATGCTTTGGATAAAGCTTCGCATATCGTTTTAAAAATGGTAAATTATGTAATGAACTTTGCTCCAATTGGAGTTTTTGGTGCTATTGCAGGAGTATTTGCTATTAGAGATGCTGAAGAATTAATATTGACTTACTTTAAATTTTTCGGATCGTTTTTGATTGGAATAAGTACATTATGGATTATTTTAATTGCAGTGGGTTATATTTTCTTAAAAGGAAGAATGACGGAATTATTAAGACGTATAGTAGGACCATTAGCAATTGCTTTTGGAACAACAAGTAGTGAAGCTGTTTTTCCAAAATTAACAGAGGAGCTAGAAGAATTTGGCGTTAAAGATAAGATTGTGTCTTTTATGTTGCCACTCGGATATTCGTTTAATCTGGATGGGAGTATGATGTATATGACTTTTGCCAGCATTTTTATTGCGCAATTTTATGGTGTTCATTTATCTTTAGGAACTCAAATGGCAATGCTTTTGGTTTTAATGCTAACTAGTAAGGGTATTGCAGGTGTTCCAAGGGCTAGTCTGGTAGTAGTTGCGGCAACATGTGGTATGTTTGATATTCCGGTTGAAGGTATTGCATTAATTTTGCCTATTGACCACTTTTGTGATATGTTTAGAAGCGCTACAAATGTTCTGGGAAATGCGCTTGCGACTTCTGTTGTTGGACAATGGGAAAGCAATAAAGAATTAGCTGCTAATCAGGAAGAATAAGTTAAAGGTTTATTTATCCATTTCGTTGATTTAGATAAGATTAAAGAGATAAGAGAAAAATAAGGAAAGCTGTATTTTTAAGAGAAATACAGCTTTTTTTTATTTTTAAGTGTATATTTGAGAAAATTAGCCGACTTATGCCCCGTACGCGGATTTTTTTTCTTCTTTTATTGCTTCTGAATTGCTTCGTCAATTCAGCTAATGCGCAGTCGGAAGTCATTTCAGATGCCAAGATTAACAAGCTGGTTCAACAGGCTTGGGATGATTTTAAAGAATCAAACTTCGAAAAATCGCTAATCACTTCAAGAGTAGCTTTAAACTATGCTACAGCCTCAAAAAACAACTATTTAATTGCAAAGTCTTATAAGATTATTGCTGGTAATTACAGCGAATTGTCAGAGTTTGATAAAGCTATTTTCTTTTATAATAAAAGCTTAAACTATGCAAATAAAACGAATAACGATTCTATAAAATATAGTCTTCATAATAATCTTGGGAATATTTATTGTTTCGAAAAGAAACAATTTGATAAGGGAATAGCATTTTATAAAAAATCAATTGCTTATAGTTTAAAGATTAACGACATAAGTCAGGTGTATTTTACAAATGTTAATATTGCCTGGGCTTATTTTGATATTGGGAAATTTAAAGAGGGATATCCTTACTTGAAATTTGTTGGTAACAACATTGAAAAATATGGCGATGCATCTACAGAGATTGTCGTTAATATGCTTAATGGAATGTATTCAAGTTATTTTAATCATAATGATACAGCAAATGCTTATTTTTTATCGGCTATTGCCGCTGGCAAAAATAGTGATGAGAAGTCAGACTTGTCATATGCGCATCTTGAATATTCAAAGTTCTTAACTAAGATAAATAAATTTAAAGAAGCTTATGAAAACCTGACTAAATACAATCAAATTACAGAAGAATTATACAATCAGGAAAAACTAAAAAAAGCTTCAATCGCTGGTTTTAATCTCGAATTAGACGAATATAAAAGACAGATTGACAAAATTGAAAATGAAAAAATTTCGCAATACCAGAGTCTTAAAAAATCCAGGATTATCGTAATTCTTTTCGTTTTGATCTCTCTTATTCTGCTTTTTTTGATTATTACCCTTATTAAAAATATTAGATTTAAAAAACAGCATAATTTAGAGCTTCTAAAAGCCAAAGAAATTGCAGAAGAAGCTTCTTTGCTTAAGACACAGTTTATTTCAACTATAAGTCATGAATTGCGTACTCCTTTGTATGGTGTGGTTGGTATAACAAATATGTTATTAGAAGAACATAAAGAATTATCTCAAAGTCAGCATTTGAGTTCTTTAAAATTTTCTGCACGTTATTTATTGTCTTTAGTGAATGATATTTTGCAGATAAATAAAATCGAGGAAAATAAAGTGATACTTGAAAATCTGACATTTAATATTTCAGATGAAATAACAATGATTAAAAACTCATTATCGTTTCTTTCTCAAAAAAACAACAATAAAATCAAGGTTGATATTGATCCCTGTATTCCTGAATATCTGATTGGGGATAAATTACGATTGGCACAAATACTTATGAATTTAGTAAGTAATGCGCTTAAATTCACGAAAGATGGTGAGGTCGAAATTATTGTTAAGCTTAATAAAGTGGAGAATAAATTTAATTTTTTAGAGTTTCATATTATAGACAATGGAGTTGGAATTGCCATTGTAGATCAGGGGAAAATTTTTGAAAAATTTGTTCAGGTTGGAAGAAAAGAAGAGGATTATCAAGGCACGGGATTGGGTTTAAGTATTGTAAAAAGACTTTTAGGGCTCTTTGGAAGTACAATTACGCTGGAAAGTGATATTGGTGCCGGAACATCGTTTTCATTTGTAATTCCGTTTGAGCATGATCCTCAAAAAACAAAAAAGATTATTAATGAAATAGAGGTAGATTTAACCTCTAGTGAGGTTTATAAAATTTTAATTGTTGAAGATAATCTTATCAATCAATTGGTTACGAAAAAGATAATCGAAAAGAATAATTATGTATGCAAAGTAGTAGATGATGGTTTTGGTGCGCTCGACATTATTGAAAAAGAAGATTTTGACTTAATCTTAATGGATATTAATATGCCCTTGATGAACGGATTTGAAACCACAAAAAGAATTCGGTTAAAAGGTATAAAAACACCTATAGTGGCATTAACTGCTTTTGATAAGGATGAAATAACAGACGAGGCAATTTCGTCAGGAATAAACGATATTATAGTGAAGCCGTTTGAACCGATTAAGCTGTTTAAAATTATCAGTTACTTAATACAAGAAGCAAAAAACGCTGGTTAATACCAACGTTTTTTATTTTGCTTAGAAGCATTTGATTTTCTTGATTTATGAGCGCCTCCGCTTCGGTTTGAATTTTTAGGTTTTTCAGCCGTTGCTTCCGGGCTTCCTGAATGCCATGGATAAGGATGATCTGTAATTGTCTTTACATCTACTTTTATCAGTTTTTGAATGTCTTTCCAATAGGGTTCTTCATCTTTACCACAAAATGAGATCGCAATTCCGCCGTTTCCTGCACGTCCTGTTCTACCAATTCGGTGCACATACGTTTCAGGGATATTAGGTAAATCAAAGTTGATTACATAAGGTAATTGATCAATATCGATTCCTCTTGCTGCAATATCTGTGGCAACCAAAACACCAACTTCTTTATTTTTAAAGGCATCCAGAACACGTTGTCTTGCATTTTGTGATTTATCACCGTGAATCGCTTCAGCAGGAATATCTTTTTTACGAAGTGCTTTTACAACATTATCTGCTCCATGTTTGGTTCTTGAAAAAACCAATACATTGGATAGATTTTCGTTTTTTATTAAATGATATAATAAATTTCTTTTTTCTGTTTTTTCAACAAAATAAACACGTTGCTCTACTGTTTCGGCAGTTGATGAAACTGGAGAAACTTCTACTTTTGCAGGATCCTGCAAGAACATTTCGGCCAATTCACGAATCGCAATAGGCATTGTTGCAGAGAATAATAAAGTCTGACGATTTTTAGGCGTTAATTTTACGATTTTTTTTACATCGTTTATAAAACCCATATCTAACATCTGATCTGCTTCGTCTAAAACCAAAGTATGTAAATGGTCTAAATCAAGAAATCCTTGTTTTTGTAAATCTAACAATCTTCCTGGCGTCGCTACCAAAATATCAACACCTTGCTTTAAGGTATCGACTTGCGGGTTTTGTGAAACTCCACCAAAAATAGTCAACTGTGTTAAATTAGTGTACTTAGCATAAGTATCAAAACTTTGTCCAATCTGAACTGCTAATTCACGTGTTGGTGTAACTATAAGAGCACGAATTTGTTTGGCTTTTTTTGTTGAACCTACAATTCGATGTAACTGATGTATGATTGGAATCGCAAATGCCGCTGTTTTTCCTGTACCTGTTTGCGCACAACCAATTAAATCCCTTCCCGATAAAACGATCGGAATAGATTGTTCCTGAATAGGTGTGGGGTTTAGGTAGCCTTCTTCAAATACGGCTTTTTGTATACTTTTTGAAAGTGATAAATCTTCGAATAACATATCTTAGGTATTAAGATTTTAGTTTAAAGTACTAAAATTCTGTGCAAAGATAGGTTTATTCAGCCAATCGTTTATTTGAATTGGGGTTTATTTAGGAATTGAACTTATATTTAGGTAGTAAATTATTAGATAGGATTAAATTTTTTCGTTGTTTGCCTTAATGAAATCGGTTATTAAATAACCAATTAGTTTTCCTATTAAATTGTTATTTGGAGAATCGGCTAAGTCTGGTGCACCTTCACAAATATGCAAATAGGTAGCATTTTTATGTTGTCCGAAGAAAGATACAAACTGGCGTAATTCTTCTACAGAAAAACCACTTATGGTCATAGCACTACTGGCGATATTTGGAATGGCATCCAAATCAATTTCAATACCAAAAGAATCATTTTTGAGGAACTCTAAGGCCATAATCATTTCCTTGTTGAATTCTTTTTCTTTTCGAATATTTACACTGTCGTATGTGTTATAACGAACGCGATCTTCTAGTTTTTTAATTATGTCGAGAACACTTTTTGAAGTGTAATTTTCATGCAGCCCAAAAATGAAATATTTTTTAAGAAAACCTTCTTCATAAGCATAAGAAAACCCATTTCCGCTGTGACGTCCTTCCAGAATTCTAAAATCAGAATGCGCGTCAAAATTAATAGCATTAATAGGTTTGCCTTTGGCTAAAGCCGAACCTTTTATATTTCCGTAAGCATTATTGTGGCCTCCGCCAATGATAATGGGTATTTTTCCAGCTTTTACAATGGTGAAAATAATATGAGATACTTCTTTGTCAATTTTTTCAACTAACTGACTTAATTTAGACCGGTCGTCGATGTCATTAAAATCAAGATTTTCAACATCGCGCATTTCATCGGCAACATTTATTTGACCTAAAATGATGATTTGGCTGCCTTTGCAAAAACGATTATGCTGAATATTAGCAATACTTTTTATAGCAGATTGCCATGCCGATGCAGCTCCGGGTCTACCGTAATTTGCACGCACACCAATATCTTCAGGAATTCCCAAAAGCACGTATTTAGCCTCACTTTCTTTTAGGAAAGCAATCTTATCAGCACCTTTCGGAATGACAATCATCTTCTCTCCAAACTTTATTTCGCCACTTCGGTGATTTGTGACTTTTGCTAAATCATTAACAGTAAAAGGAATTAATTTCTCCATAAAAAAAAATTATTGTCCAAAAATAATATAATTGTATTAACTTACGTTATTAGGATATATTAATTCTTAAATTTGTTTTTAAAGAAAATTATTTAAATATGGAAAACCCAAAGAACAACAACTCAAGTCTAAAAGCGGTAATCGCAGTTTTAGCAGTCCTACTTATTGGTAGCTTAGTGTATATTTTTAAATTGTCTTCTGATACAGAGGTAGTTAAGACAGAGCTTACAACCACCATGACAGAGAAAGAATCTGTTATGAAAGATTTACAAGAATTGAAAGCAACTTATGATGCTGCTATTGCTGAAAACACATCAATGTCTGATGAGTTAATTCAGGAAAGAGATAAAGTAGTAGCATTGATGGACGATTTGAATAAATCTAAAGGAGATGTATCTAAATACAGATCTCAGGTTCAGGCAATGCAAGGTAAAATGAAAACTCTAGTAGCTGAAAACGACGAATTGAAAAAACAAAATGGTGTTTTGACAGTTCAGAGAGATAGCACTATTGTGGTTTTAGGTGAATCAAAAAAATATAATGAAGTATTAGTTGGTCAAAACGAAGAATTAGCTAAAACTGTTGAAAAAGGTTCTAAATTATCAGTTTTAAATACTAAAACTATTGCTTACAAAGTAAAAGGTTCTGGTAAACAAGTTGAAACAGATAAAGCAAGCCGTGCTGATGTTTTAAAAGTTAGTTTTACAATTGCTGAAAATTCTATCGCTAAATCGGGAGATAAAAGCTATTATGTACAAGTTATTGATAGTAAAAACAATGTTTTAGGAGACAAAAAAACAGAAACTTTTGGAGACAATACTTTAACTTACAGTTTTAAAACTGTTGTAAAATATGAAAATAAAACAGTACAGGTTTCTGAAGATTTAATTGGTAAAGATTTCGAAAAAGGAACTTATTTTATCAATGTTTTTGACAATGATGAATTAGTTTCTAAAACTAGTTTCTCTTTAAGATAAGACATCCAACGGGATAATAATGCCACTAAAATATTAAAGGTCTGTGAAGTTTTTCACAGACCTTTTTTTTTTGTGCTATTTTTTTCTTAGTTTAAAACTTGACCTTCCAGAAAAACGCTTTCAATAAGATTACTTCCAAATGCATATGGAATTTGATAATAGGATGAAATTGGCTTGGTTAAAATTAAGTTTGCCTTTTTTCCTTTTGTGATGCTTCCGTGCGTTTCTGAAAGTCCCATTGCATAAGCCCCGTTTATTGTTGCTGCATTTATAGCTTCTTCAGGAGTCATTTTCATTTTAATACAAGCTGTTGCAACGACAAAGTTCATATTTCCTGATGGAGTAGAGCCGGGGTTGAAATCTGTGGCTAATGCTAAAGGAAGTCCTGCTTTTATTATTTCACGGGCAGGAGTGTACGGAATGCTTAAAAAATAAGAACAGGATGGTAATGCTACAGGCATCGTTTCAGTGTCTTTCAAAGCTTCAATGTCTTCCGGGTTCATTATTTCGAGATGATCGACAGAAAGGGCTTTAAATTTGATTCCGGACTGAATTCCTCCAATTGAATTGAATTGATTTACGTGAATTTTTGGTTTTAAGCCGAATTGAATTCCGGCTTCCATAATTTTTTCCGTTTCTTCAACAGAAAAATAACCTGTTTCACAAAATACATCAATGTAATCGGCTAATTTATTTTGAGCAATTTCCGGAAGCATTTTTGTTATAATTTCATCAATATAACCTTGCTTATTTTCTTTAAAATGAATCGGAAAGGCGTGAGCTCCTAAAAAAGTAGCCTTAATGGCGATTGGATAATTTTCTGCCAGTTTTTTAATAACACGCAACATTTTTAATTCACCATCAACAGTGAGTCCATAACCTGACTTTATCTCAACAGCTCCGGTTCCTAAATGCATCACTTCTTCTAAGCGAACTTTAGATTGCTCGTAAATTTCTTCTTCAGAAGTTTCGTTGAGTTTTTTAGCCGAGTTTAAAATTCCACCACCACGATTCGCAATTTCTTCATAGGTAAAACCATTGATTCTGTCGACAAATTCCTGTTCGCGATTTCCCGCGTATACAATATGCGTATGACTGTCGCACCAGGAAGGTAAAACAATACGGCCAGTTGCATCAATAGTTTTTTCAGCTTTGATTGCAGGAAGATTATCCATCGATCCAAAATCTTCAATCAAATTGTCTTTTAAGATTAAAAAGGCATTTTTAATAGTGGGAAGAATTGCCATCTCGGCTCCTGAAACTTTAGAAATTGAAGTTTCACGAACCTGAAGCAATTCTTTTATGTTGGTTATTAGAGTAATCATGAGTTATTAGTATTAAAAATAAAAACACAAATTTCACCAATTGTCACTAATTAAATTCGTGAAATCTGTGAAATTTGTGTTTAATATTGGAATTTAAAATATTGAAGTTTATTTTAATTTATTCTGAAACTGTAATTTCAAACATTTTGCTCCAGTTTTTACCGGTTACAAAAATGGTTTTAGTTTTAGTATTGTAAGCGATTCCATTTAAAACATCATCTTTAGTTACGTCAGTCATAAATTTTCGTAAACCTGACATGTCCAGAATTCCTTCAACAGCTCCTGAAGTTGGATTTACAACCGCAATAGCGTCTTTAAACCATACGTTTGTATAAATCTTTCCATTAATCCATTCTAATTCATTAATGGCTTTAATTTTAGAAGTTCCGGAATATACATTTACATAATCGATCATTTTTTGAGTTGCAGGATCCATTTTCCAAATTTTCTCTGTTTTGTCAGTCTGGTAAATGTATTTTCCATCATTTGTCATTCCCCAACCTTCAATGTCTTTTTCGTATGTAAAGGTTTTTTCTAATTTTAATGTATTGGCATTATATATAAATCCCGTTTTATTTTGCCACGTTAATTGAAATAATTTACCATTGATAAAAGTGATTCCTTCTCCAAAATATTTTTTATCTAAATCTATTTGTTTGTAGATTTTACCTGTTTTATAATCGTATTTTCTTAAATAAGAAGCTCCTTCTTGGCCTGTACTTTCGTACAAAGTGTCTTTGTAAAACTCTAAACCTTCAGTAAAAGATTTTTTATCATGAGGATATGAATTGACAACTTTATATTTTAATAGTTTTGGTTCGATATTAGAAACTAACTCGATACGTTTTGTAGCATCAGAAGAATCAGATCCAAAATAAACCTTAGCTTTTAAATATTGGTAGCCTAATTTTTGATCTAGTAATTCAATTCTAAAATCTGTAGCACCTTTTGTACTTCCAACTCTTTGGTCGTTTATGAAGTAGGCAACGCTGTCGATTTCTTTCGATTTTGGGTTTAAAATTCCAATTGTAAGCGGTTCTTTTTGCGTAAAATGAGCCGGAAATGCAGAATCATCGATAGTAAATAAAGAATTTTCACCTTTATTTTTATCTCCACATCCAATTAATGTGATTCCTAATAAAATGACAGTTAGGAAGTTATATTTTTTCATAGTTTAAAATTTGAATAAGCCAATATACGACGATATTTTTATAGCAACAAAGCTCTTGCAAAAATATAAAAAGATTGTATATTTGCACCGGCAAGTCCTACACGACCAGCTCCTGCAGACTCCCCCAGGATGGGAACATAGCAAGGGTACGTGGTTGAGCGGTGCGATGTAGGTCGCTTGCCATTTTTTTTAATCTGAATTTATATTCAGATTTTTTTTTAGAATTAATTTAAATGTAGTCTTCCTTCCGGAGGATTTTTTTATTTTTGGACCTTTCGTAGAGTGAGAAGTTATATGTTGAAGGTAAAATGTTTTTAACTGCTACATTAGGTTCTATTTATGATACATAATATTTTACTTATAACATTTAACATCTAACCAGCAAATGAGCAAAGTCGTTTTAATTACCGGAGGATCCTCAGGGATTGGAAAATCTATTGGAGAATTTTTACAAAAAAAAGGTTTCATTGTTTATGGAACAAGTAGAAATCCTGAAAAAGTTCTCAATTCTATTTTTCCATTATTGACTTTAGATGTTCGTAATACAGAATCGATTCAGTCGGCTGTTGCAAAAATAATTGAGATTTCAGGACGTTTGGATGTTGTAATTAATAATGCCGGAGTTGGAATCACTGGTCCATTAGAGGAAATTCCGATGGAAGAAATTAAAAATAATTTTGAAACTAATTTCTTTGGTCCAATCGAAGTGATGAAAGCTGCTTTACCACAAATGCGTGAGCAAAAATCAGGTTTAATTATCAATATAACGTCAATTGCAGGTTATATGGGTTTGCCTTATAGAAGTGTTTATTCGGCTTCAAAAGGAGCTTTAGAATTGATTACTGAAGCTTTAAGAATGGAAGTGAAGTCTTTTGGGATTGAAATCACGAATGTAGCGCCAGGTGATTTTGCTACAAATATTGCTTCAGGGCGTTATCATGCACCGGTTATTAAGGGTTCTGCTTATGAAAAAGTTTATGGAGATACTCTTGCAACGATGAATGAACATGTTGATGCAGGTAGTAATCCGAATGAAATGGCAGAAGCGATTTTTAAAATTGTGCAACAGAAAAGTCCTAAAGTACATTACAAAGTTGGCGTTTTTATGCAGAAATTTTCAATCGTATTAAAACGTGCTCTCCCAGATAAGGTTTATGAAAAAATGTTAATGAATCATTATAAATTATAAATGATAGGTTGGAGCAAAATTTGAAGTTATTCTATCGGAATAAAAATTTCAAATTTTGCTCCTTCATTTAAAGCCCCTTCAGCTTTAATGAATCCATTATGATTTTCTACAATTCTTTTTACGATTGTTAAGCCAATTCCGGTACTTTTAAGAGGTTTTGTATGTAATGCCTGAAAAAGTCCAAAGATTTTTTCGCTATGTGCCTGGTCAAATCCAATTCCGTTATCAGAAAGTGTTATGTTATAATATTTTGTATTGGCAGAAAGATTATCAAGAAGCAATTCAGATCCATTAATAATTTTACCTGCAATTGAAATAATCAGATTTTTATCTGGAAGTGAAAATTTAAGAGAATTACTAATTAGGTTATAAAGCAGCTGTCTAAATTGAAATTCAATTATTGAAAGTGTACCTAAGTTTTGAATTTCAAAAGTTACATTTTTGCTCTCTATTTCCTCTGAAAGATCTTCAATAACTTCATCAACAATAGTGTTAAGATTTTTTACTTCAAATTTTCTTTCGTCAAATTTTGTCTTAGAATAAATGAGAAGATCATTTATTAAATTCTGCATCCTAAAAGCCGAAGATCTAATTTTATTAAAAGCGTTTAAACCTTTTTGGGATAAATTTTGAGTTTCTTCGAGTTCGATAATATCAGTAAATAATTGGATTTTCCGTAAAGGCTCCTGAAGATCGTGACTCGAAATATAATTGAAAGCTTCTAGCTCACTATTCATTTTTTCAAGTGAAATGTTTTTTTCAATAAGAGTTTGTTCGATGTTAGTTTTTATTTTTTCAACTTCTTGTTTCTCAACTACAGTTTTCTCAAGCAGGGTATTTTTTTCTTTTAAAATGATTTTATTTTCATTTGCTTCTTCAATACTCGTAATATGAAAAGAAATTAATTCAGAAAATAAATTAAACATTTCACGGGTTTTGAATGTTTTTAATTCATTCGGTTTAGGATCAATAGCGCATAATGTTCCGAAGAAACTTCCGTCTTTACGAATAATTGGCACCGAAATATAGCTCTGAAGTCCATACATCGCAGGAGTATGATGGTTTCGAAATTCATCATCTTCGCTAACATTATCAATTATAACGGCTTTATGGTTTTGTCTAATTTCGTCGCAAATCGTTGTTTTTACTTGTAATTCATCCCCTGGTTTTAAACCAAATGAGACATTATCCTGAACACTGCAAGTTATCCAGCGATCTTCAGTAACTCTTGCAACAGCAGCAAATCCCATTCCTGTTGTTTGGCATATTACATTGAGCAAGGTTGGAACAATTGAAATGTTTTGAATATTGAGTATGTCTTGTTTAAAATTTTCTTCTAACACGATTGAATTTATTTATTTTCTAAAATTACGCTTTTTAAATTTAATGTTTTAAAAAGCGATTGTATTACAAACTTAGAATTATTCTGTCAGATTTTATTTTTTGAGATTATAAGTTGTAATTTTGCACTGATTTTCGATGCAGCATTCTTCTGTTTTTTGTTTAAAGACAAGATTGGATTAAGATGTTGAATTTAGTAGCGTTTTATATGCTCAAGGAGTGAACACAATTAAATAGATATAATTATGAAATTTTTTATTGACACAGCTAATTTAGCGCAAATTAAAGAAGCACAAGCATTAGGTGTTTTAGATGGTGTAACAACAAATCCATCATTGATGGCAAAAGAAGGTATTACCGGAAAAAACAACATTTTAAAACATTATGTTGATATCTGTAATCTTGTTGAAGGTGATGTAAGTGCTGAAGTAAATGCGTTGGATTATGATGGAATGATCAAAGAAGGTGAAGAATTAGCTGAATTGCATGATCAAATCGTAGTGAAATTACCTATGACTAAAGAAGGTGTAATGGCTGCGAAATATTTTTCAGACAAAGGAATCAAGACAAATGTAACACTTGTGTTTTCTGCCGGGCAAGCTTTATTGGCAGCAAAAGCCGGCGCAACATATGTTTCTCCTTTCATTGGTCGTTTAGATGATGTTTCTACAGATGGTTTAAATTTAATCGAAGAGATTAGATTGATTTATGATAATTACGGATACGAAACTCAAATTTTAGCAGCTTCTGTGCGTCATACAATGCATATTGTAAACTGTGCTAAAATTGGTGCAGATGTTATGACAGGTCCTCTTTCTGCAATTTATGGTTTATTAAAACACCCTTTAACTGATATCGGACTGGCTCAGTTTGTTGCTGATTTCGAGAAAGGAAATAAGTAATAGTATTTAAACATTACATAAAATCGCCATCTTTCTTGTGAAAGATGGCGATTTTTTTTATATTTTTATTGTTAAAAATAACCTACATATGAAAAAAGTACTAGTAATGTTTTTGTTTTTAGTGGCTGGTTTGCAGGTAAATGCACAGGCAAGGGTTTTAAAATCAGTAAATGAAGCGGGTGATGTCGCTACTTTTGAATTAGACTGTACAGTAAAGTTTCAAACACTTGCGAAAGGTCTGCGATATAATATTACGCGCCATGAATTTAAAGGTCCGGAGATGAAAAACTCTTACCGGTTAATGTTGGTAATGGATGGTTTTTATTCTAAAACTTTGAATAAGGAAATGACCATTTCGGCTGTTTTAAGTGATGGAACCGTAATCGAGGCTAAAAAAATAATTGAAGACGATGGTTTTTTTGATGGGGCTTGTACGTTAAAAATAAAAGATCCTAAAGCACTTTTCGAAGCTAATATTGATAAGGTTATTGTTCATGCCGATAAAGAAGTTGTTTATACATTATCAGAGCAAAATAAGGCTATTTTCAAAAAGAATCTAAACAATATTATTACTGCAAAATAAAAAGTAAAAAACAATAAAAAAATTCCAAATTCCAATTATCTGTATAATTGGAATTTGGAATTTAAAATTTGGAATTTTTTATAATGATTTAGTGACCTCCGCCACCGCCTTCAACATGGTTAATTCCTTGTCTTTTTAATATTTTAGGACAATAGAATCCGTAGAATCCTAAGTATGCAAAACCAATTAAGGGAACGATATAAGAGAAATGTGTCCATGTGATTCCGAAAATTCCTTCAGGACTTGTTAAGTCGATATCACAGATACTTCCCTGAACTAAAGGAATAACTCCTCCACCAAGAATCATCATAATTAAGAATGAAGATGCTTTTCCTGTGTTTTTTCCTAAACCTGCAATTGCTAAATCGAAGATAGATGGCCACATGATAGATAAGAATAAACCTCCGGAAATAAAGAAGAACTTAGCAATTGACGGATCTGGACAAACCAACCCAATCAACATCATTAGTAAACCTGAGATTCCGAAAAGCATTAAAGTCTTTCCTGCATTTTTACCTCCTACAAAACTTACCGCTATAAATAGTAAGATCCAGATTGGATAAATATAAAAAGAAGAAACATCATGTCCTGCAAAAATGTTTGCTCCAATAATTACTCCAAATCCAACAGCTGGAACAATAAATTTTAAAGCTGTGTTTACTAGGTTTGATGTGTTGAAAACGTTTACTCCACCATTCCAACGACCAATCATTAAACTTCCCCAATAAAGAGCAATAAATGGCGCAATAGCGTCTTCTAATACATTTCCGAATTCGGCAGTTTTTAATAAGGCAGGCAGATTACTTATGATTGTAACTTCAGTTCCAACATAAATAAAGATACCTAACATTCCTAAATAGAGTTGTGGATAATCTAAAATGTTGAATTTTTCGTGTGCTACTTTAACTTCTTCTTCCTCTTCTTTTGCAGGATCTTCAATTTTAGAGAAGTTCATGAAAATAGCTACGGCAATAAAAGCAAGTCCAAGAATGATAAAAGGCAATTTGATATCTTCTAATGAAAGTGACGTTTTCTTGTTATCTCCCATTCCAAATAAAGCAATTCCTAATAAGATAGCTCCAATGGTTGTTCCGAAAGAGTTAATACCTCCCGCTAATGTTAAACGGTGCGCTCCTGTTTGTGGACTTCCCATTTTAATAGCTAATGGATTGGCTACAATTTGTTGGATTGAAAATCCTAAACCAACAGTAAACAAAGCTGTTAAGAAGAAAGGAAAACTTTCCATTGTAGCAGCTGGAATGAATAAGAATGACCCAACAGCCGAAAGAAGTAATCCGGCAGAAAGTGTTCTTTTATATCCAAATTTTTGTAAAACATCTACTTTTAAAGAAACTAAAAAGAAGATTATCGATCCTACAAAGTAAGAAACATAAAAAGCCCAAGCTACTAGTTGTGATTGTACCTGAGATAAAGTAAATACTTTTTTAAATACTGGAATTAAGATGTCGTTGGCAGATCCAACAAAACCCCAAAAGAAGAAGACGATTATCAATGAGATAAATTGCCCCCACTTGGTTTGCACATTTTCTGAACTCATAATTGTAATAAGGTTAATTTTTTAATTTATTGTTTTTTGAAGACCGTAAATATATTTGTTAACTATATCAAAAAAAAATAAAAAGACACAAATAATGTTAAATTTAAACCAACAACATCATTTTTTCAACAAAGTGTTAATTTTTACCGAGTTAGAAAATGAAAAATGAAATAGTATTTTATTCAAGAATTTTAGTTTTTACATCTTTACTGTAGTTTCTTCCAATCGGAATAGTGTAAGATTGTATTTGAATACGATTTCCTTCAATCGATTTAACTTTATTTAAGGCAATAACATAAGATTTGTGAATGCGAAGAAAACGATCTGAAGGTAATTCTTCAGATAATGACGTTAGTGATTTATGAGTAATATACGTTTTATCTGCAGTTACAACTTTAATATACTCTTTCATTCCTTCGATAAATAAAATCTCTTCAATATTAATTTTCATCATTTTTTTATCAACCTTAATAAAAATATGAGAATCACCTTTTGTGGTTTCGACTTTAATATTGTTTTTTAAATTAAATTCGGTTGTGATTTTATTGATACATTTTATAAAACGTGGAAGCGGAATAGGTTTTACTAAATAATCTAAAACATCAAGATCATAACTTTCGGCAGCAAATTCCCTAAAAGCAGTTGTAATAATGACCTTGGTTTTGTTTTCGATTAAGCTAATTAATTCAAATCCGGTCATCATTGGCATGTTAATATCCAAAAATACCGCATCGACAGTTGTACTGTTTATAAAATCAAGCGCTTCTAAAGAATTATTGAATGTAGCAATAACTTCAAAATCAGTAAAATTATTAAAATAATTTTGCAAGACTTTGATAGCTAATGGCTCATCATCAATCAACACGCATTTAATCTTCATTATGAATAGGTATTTGCAAACGGATTATATAATAATTCAATTTTGTCGTTTGTTTCAGGCTGAAATTGTTTTTGTAAATTAACTTCAATCTCTTTTTGGTATTGGTTAATCCAATTCCTCCTTTTGAGTTAAGATTTTGTGAAATTACAAAATTATTTAGGATTTCAAAATCTAACATTTTATTGTCGATAACTTTACAATTGATCTTAATTTTTAAGTTTACATTATTTAAACCTCCGTGTTTAAAGGCATTTTCGACCAGTGAAATAAATATTAAAGGAGGTACAACAATGTCTTCAATATTAGACTCTAAATTGATGGTAACTTCAACATTATCAAAGCGTAACTTTTCAATTTCAATATAATTTTGAATGTAATCAATTTCTTTAATCAGGGGGACAAATTTTGTTCCTTTTACATCATATAATACATATTCCATCAAATTTGATAATTTAAGGATTACATCCGGAACCTTGTCTGAAGATTCCAGGGATAGTGCATATAGATTATTTAAGGTATTGAAAAAAAAATGCGGTTGAATCTGGTTTTCAAGATATTTTAATTTGATCTTAAACTGATTTTCTCTTAATGATCTGTTTCTTTCGCGCTCTCGCAACCATGTAAGAGTCAGGTAAACAGATGAGGCCATTGCAAGCACATATAATTCTCCAATACAAACTGCAACAATGTGATTAATTTCAAAAGGATGATATTCTCTATTGGCTTCCGGCCAGATATTTTCGGATATAATATAATAGGTAAGAGCTGTTTTGAGTAAATAAATTCCAAATAAACTCACAAGCAGCCAAAATGTATACGTAATGTACTTCTGTTTTAAAACATAGCGCGGAACTAAAACAAAGAGATTAAAGTATACTAACGGAATATGGAGTGAGAACTCAACTAGATTTGATTTGAACGAGTAAGGATAATCATTAAAGTAAGCTCCCCATCTTAAAAAGTTTAAAGTAAAATAGCCTCCCCAAAACCATAGATGATTTTGAAGTTTTATGTCAAATTTTAATTTTTGAATTTCGTTCAAGTTGATTAATGTGGAATTAGCTGTCTTTTGTTAGTATGCTATAATATTCTGCAACTTTAAACAATTAGTTGTTAAAACGCAATTCTTTTAAAGAAAATTTTATAATAATTGTTATTTCGTCGATTATTTTTTTAAGACATCGTTTTCGGAAAACATAATGTTGAGTGTTTTGTGTCGTTTGTTTAAGGTTTAGTGCTGTTTGTATAAATTGTTTTATTTATGTTAATTTTAACAATAAATTTATCGCTTAACTAAAAAAAACCATGAAAAAATGAAACGAATTATGTTAATCTTTATGATTTTCTTAACTACGCAGGTTACGCTGGCGCAGGTAAAGACGATCAAAGGTTTAGTAAGCGATCAAAACGGATTGCCGTTGCCAGGAGTAACTGTTATTATTCAAGGCACAAAAACTGCAACTCAAAGTGATTATGACGGTATCTATACGATTCAGGCATCTCCAGGAGATGTTCTGGTTTTTTCGTATATAGGAATTAAAACTAAAGCTGTAACTGTTACTACAGCAACTACATTGAATGTTACGCTAACTGAGGATGCGCAAAATTTAGATGAAGTTGTAGTTACAGCATTAGGTATCAAAAGACAGAAGAAAGAACTGGGGTATGCAGTTCAGGATGTTAAAGGAGATCAATTAAATAAAGTTATTACAACAAACGTTACTACGGCACTTTCTGGTAGAGTAGCCGGTGTTGATGTTTCGATTCCTGCAACGGGAGTTGCCGGAAGTACAAGAGTAATTATTAGAGGTATTTCTAGTATTGGCGAGAGTAATCAACCGCTTTATATTGTAGATGGTGTTCCTATTGATAATGGAGGTTTATCAAATGATACTGCTGCAAACAGTATGTGGTTTGATGGAAGAGATAACGGAGATGGTATTTCGGGTATTAATCCGAATAATATTGAAAGCTTAACGGTATTGAAAGGTGCAGCTGCTGCAGCTTTATATGGTTCAAGAGCGTTAAACGGAGTAATTTTAATTACAACTAAAAAAGGTACGAAAGGAAAACTTCAGGTTGAATTAACCAGCGGCGTGAGTTTTGACAGAGTAAATGCCAAGTATTCAGATTTTCAAAGTGATTATGGAACAGGATCAAATGGTGTACTGCCAGATCCTTTAAAATCGCCTACAGAAATTTATGGTTATACTACAAATGCATGGGGACCTAAATTTTCTGAAACAATTGGACAACAAGTAAAAATATTTGATGGTTCGATGAAACCATATGCAAAAGTTGATAATAATATTCAGGACTTTTTTGGAACAGGATTTACTACTACAAATGGAATAGCAGTATCTGGAGGAAATGATAATGCATTTGTGCGTTTTGGTTTCAATAATTTGAAAAATGATGATGTTATTCCAAATTCCGGACTGGAAAGAAATGATGCCAGTTTAAATGCAACTTTAAGATCAGAGAAATTTACTTTGGATGCCAATGTAAATTATATTGCAGAGAATACTAATAACAGACCAGGTTTAGGAGATTCTCCTAATAATGTTGGATACTCATTAAGTGGATTGGCTCCCAACATTGATCAGGCCTGGTTGAAAAATTATAAAAATGAGGAAACTGGTGAAATTTATAAATGGAACAGTAATGTTTATCAATTGAATCCTTATTTTACAACACAAGAAAATCATAACTCTTCTGTGAAAAACCGTTTTATTGGAAATGTTACAGGAACATATCAATTAAAAAAATGGGTTGCCTTAACTTTTAGAACAGGTTTAGATACTTATACTTTTGGCGCTAAAGATTTTATGGCTGCCGGAAGTACATGGCCGGGAAGAGACGAAGGATATCTTGGTTTAAATAATATAAATGTCTCAGAAATGAATACTGATTTCATTAGTACCTTCAGTAATATAAAATTAGCAACAGATTTTACTTTTTCAGGAATTTTAGGAGCAAGTAGAAGAGATTTTAGAAGAGAACAGAATTCAAGATTTGGAACTAAAATTATAGAGCCGGGAACAGAGTATATCAGTAATTTTGTAAATCAAACTGAAAATGCTCCGGTAGAAACAAAAACACGAACAAATTCAGTTTATGGTTCTGCAAAATTTGATTACAAAGGCTATTTATATGCTGAGTTTACGGGTAGAAATGACTGGTTTAGTGTAATCAATAAAGATGCTTTTTATCCTGCAGCTTCCTTAGGTTTTGTGTTTTCTGATGCCTTTGGTATTCAAAGCGACGCTTTTAGCTATGGAAAATTTAGAGCGTCCTGGGCACAAGTTTCAAATGCGCCAGGAGCTTACAAAAATGCTCTTAACTACACCACTTTCGCATCTTATAATGGTCAGAGTGTTGTAAATATTAAAAATACTGCGGCGCCAAATCCAGATTTAACTTACCAATCTAAAACTGGAGTTGAATTTGGACTTGAATTGGCTTTCTTTAAAAACAGATTAAAAACGGATATTACAGTATATCGTGAAGATACTTCTGATCAGACATTAGATTTACCATCATCTTCAACTTCTGGATATGAATTTATTTCTGTAAATGCCGGAGAATTAAGAAATGAGGGTATTGAAGTATTTTTATCAGGCACGCCAATTAAAACTAAAGATTTTGAATGGGGAATTGATTTGAACTTCTCAAAAAACAAAAACTCAATACTTTCTTTACACCCAGATATTAATACTTATACCATTTCTGATGCTCGTTGGGCAGGAGCTTCTATCGTAGCAAAAGTTGGTGGTCAGTACGGTACTATTATGGGTAGAGATTTTTTAAGAAACGAGGCTGGAGAAAAAGTAGTTGCGTCAAATGGTATGCCTTTGTTTACTGATGATAAAGTAGCATTAGGAAAAGGACTTCCGGATTGGGCTGCTGGTTTAACTAACAGATTTAGTTATAAAGGCATTACACTTCAATTTTTAATAGATATGAAATTTGGTATGGATGTATATTCTATGACCAATTCAGTTGCGGCAACAAAAGGACTTTTAGATGTAACTACTGAAGGTAGAGATGAATACAATCATGCTAGAGCAGCTGCGGTTGCCAGCGATCCTAATTTTAGTCAGTCTACGTGGGTGCCTACAGCAGGTTATGTTGCAGAAGGTGTTGTTAACACGGGAACAGCTGCTAATCCGGTTTATGTAAAAAATACAACTCCTGTTAATCCTCAGGATTATTGGAATACAGTATTTAATAATACTCCTGCACCATTTATCTATGATGCTTCTTATGTGAAATTAAGAGAGGTTAGTTTGGGTTATAGTATCCCAAAAAGTGTTTATAGTGGAGCAAAAATTAATTCAATCTACATTTCAGCATTTGCAAGAAATTTATTGACTTTCAATAAAGATCTTCCAAACGTTGATCCTGAATCAATGTATACTTCTGGAAACGGACAAGGATTTGAATATGGTTCGTTACCATTTAGAAGATCGTATGGTTTTAATATTAAAGTTGCATTCTAAAAAAAGAAATTATGAAATTTAAACATATAACAATAGCGATACTCATATTGTTTACTGCAGTAGGCTGTACCGAAAATTTTGATGAACTGGAAAAAGATCCAGTAGCATTGTCTGCAAACCCAGCCGGACAACTTACATTTACTCAATTGTGTATGTCAGGCGATGGATTTTATCAATGGAGAACCAACCTGATTTATTCTGGTGGTTTTGTACAGCATTATGCAGGAGCATGGAATGTAACTGAATTTGGAAGCAAATTTAAGAAGAATGATGGTTATGCCACTGCATTATGGAGAAATGGTTATCAAAACGAATTAAAAAATGTTATTGATATCCTTGAAAAAACAAGTGGAGAACCATCAATGGTAAATATGAATGCTGTTGCCAAGATTATGAAAGTAATGGTAGCGCAACGTATTACGGATATTTATGGTGATATTCCATATTCTGAGGCTGGATTAGGTTTTTCACAAGGAATTGTAACGCCTAAATATGATAAGCAGGAAGATATTTACACTTCATTTTTTAAAGATTTGGACGAAGCAAACAGCCAGTTAAATGCTGGTGGTGGGGCAATAAAAGGTGATTTGTTTTATAATGGAGATATTGCTAAATGGAAAAAATTGGCAAATACATTAAGATTGCGTTTGGGAATGAGAATTTCTGAAGTAAAACCTGCAGAAGCTGAAAAGCAGGTTAAAGCAGCTTTACAAGCTGGCGTTTTTGAAAGTAATCTTGACAACTGTATTATGAAGCATTTAGATGCTACATTTAATGATGATCCTGCTTCAATAGATTTTAGAGGTAATGGATTAGCATATGCCCTTGTTGGTAACGAAAATGGAGATCATTTTAGTACTTTAGTTATTGACTACCTAAGAGATAACGGAGATCCAAGATTATCTATGTATGCAACTCCTAAAACAACTAGTAGTCTTGCATGGGGAGCGCCGGTACAACCAGGTGAGTCATTGTATGAAGGTGTTAAGCCAGGACTTTTTCAATGGGAAGTTCCAATGGGAGCAAGTTCAACTTCAGGAATACAAGATTATTTCAAGAAAAAAACAACTCCATTTTTACACGTAAGTTATTCAGAAACACAATTATTGCTTGCTGAAGCAGCTTTTAGAGGATGGGTTGCTGGTTCTGCAGCAGATTACTATAAAAAAGGTGTTGAAGCAGGTATTAAGCAATTAGAAATTTATGGTGCTACACCGGCAAGTCAGGCAAGCATCAACACGTATTTAACTGCTAAGCCTTTAGTAGCGGGAAAAGAAAAAGAACAAATTGCAACACAACTTTGGATTACTTATATATTTAATAGTATCGAGGCATATTCAAACTGGAGAAGAACAGGATTTCCAAAATTAATTCCAATAACCAACTCAGATTCTGAAACAGGAGGAGTTACACCGACACGTTTGTATTATCCAAATGATGAAGCGCAGAAAAATGAAGTAAATTATGCAGAAGCTTTATCAAGAATGGGCGGAACTAACGATTGGTTAAATAAAGTTTGGTGGGATAAAAATTAAAAAATAATTCCTAAAAATAAAGTTATGCCTGGTGAGGTATTATTTTCATTCTAATTAAAATTAAAAACAAAAGTTTAAATTAAAAATTATGATTAAAAATAAGGCCTTACTAGGCATCCTTTTTTTTACGTGTTCTCTTTTTTCAGCCTATAGCTGTTCAATCCAAAAGGAGAATGATAGTGAAATTTCAAAAATTAAAACGGCGCGAGTTGTTGGTTATTTATCTTCGGATAATTTTAATAAAATGAATTCGATTCAGTTTTGCAAATTGACACATTTAAATATTGCCTTTGCAAATCCGGATAAAAATGGAAATTTAATTTTTGATGGAGATATTGATGCTGTTACTAAATATGCTAAATCAGTCAATCCTAATATTAAAATAAATATTTCGCTTGCAGGTGGTGTTTTATCAGTAGAACAGGCTGCTAACTGGTCTTTCTTAATTGATAAATCTGAAAATCGTCCTAAATTAATTCAAAACATTATAAAATTTGTAACACTTCATAATTTAGATGGAGTGGACGTTGATCTCGAATGGGATGCGGTAACAATTGGTTATAGTGATTTTGTCATCGAATTAAGAAAAATTTTGACAGAACAGAAGAAGTTAATGACTGCGGCACTACCCAATAATTCTCGTTTTGATAATATAAATTCTGCAGCATTAAATGCCTTCGATTTTATAAATATTATGTCATATGATAGTACAGGACCGTGGACTCCAAACAATCCCGGACAGCACAGTTCATTTAATAATGCTCAGGATGGAATCAATTTTTGGCATAAACTTCAGAATGTTCCAAGTGAAAATTTGACGCTTGGAGTACCTTTTTATGGTTATAATTTTACTTATGCAAATGTCACTAGTTCTACTTTTAGTCAAATAGTAGAAGCAGGAACTCAATTTGCAGATCAGGATGAAATAGGGAAAATATATTATAACGGAAGACCAACAATTGCTCAAAAAGTAGAATTTGCTTCAAAAAATACCGGGGGAATTATGATTTGGGAAATTGCACAAGATTCTTTTGGTGAATATTCTTTGTTAGATGTAATTCATAAAAAGTACAGTAGTTTAAAATTTAAAACAACAGGACTTTGTGGCAATTGACATAAGTGAGGCAACTCTTCAACAAAATCAATGACAACTAAAAGTAATGTCACTACGATTTTACAAGACTGCGAATAAATAGTGTTAAATAAATCTTAATTTTTATTTTAAATAGCAGATTTATAAGGTGTTGTGATGTGTTTGTGATTTTTTATTAAAAAAGTTAATTTAATGAAAAAAATCTTCATTAGTAGCAAAAAGAGTGCTGTATATTTATATGAAAACGTTTTCGAAAAACGCATTATTGATTGTTTTATGTCGTTTGTTTAAAATTTATTGCTGTTTGTATAATATATTTTTTTTAACAATACCTTAAGAATAATTTTACACCATAACTAACAAAATAAATAAACATGAAAAAAATTTTCTTAATCTTTATGATTGTTTTTACGGCGCAGGTTTCGCTTGCTCAGGTAAGAAATGTTAAAGGTGTGATTACGGATTCTGAAGGGGTGCCATTGCCAGGGGCATCTGTTGCAGTGCAAGGAGGTCAAAAAGGTGCTACTACTGATTTTGATGGTCTCTACACAATCGAAGCGCAAAAAGGACAGACATTGGTTTTTAGCTATGTAGGTCTGGAAACACAAAGTATAGTTGTAGGAGATGCTGCTACAATTAATGTAAAAATGGGTGCAGCAGCTACAAATGCATTAAGCGAAGTAGTTGTAACTTCTTTAGGTATTAAGAAAACGAGAAAATCTTTGACTTATTCAGCTCAAGAGCTTAAAGGAGAAGAGTTGACACGTGTAAAGGATGCTAACCTTATAAATACGATCGCGGGTAAAATTGCCGGTGTTGCCGTAACAAAAAGCTCAGGAGGTACTGGTGGATCTACTAAAGTAGTTATTCGTGGAAACTCTTCAGTTGTTAATAGCCAACCTTTATATGTTATCGATGGTATTCCTATGTTGAATGCTGGTTCAGGTCAGCCAAATGATACTTTTGGTAGTTTATCTGGAGGTAACCGTGATGGTGGAGATGCTGTTTCTTTGATTAATCCTGATGATTATGAGGGAATGACAGTATTAAAAGGTGCAGCTGCTTCTGTATTATACGGTAGCCAGGGAGCAAATGGAGTAATTTTACTTTCTTCTAAAAAAGCTAAAAACGGAAAAGCAAACATTACAGCTTCTTCTGTAACTACTTTTGAAAGTGCTGCTTACATGCCTAAATTTCAATCAGACTACGTTGCTGTTAAAGGTGCTGATGAAACTTGGGGAGCAAAACAAAAAACAGATGATTATGTTAAGGATTTCTTCGAAACAGGAGTTACTCAAATAACTTCGTTAGGTTATTCTACAGCAAATGATTACTCTTCTACAACATTTTCTTACGCTAATACTTCTGCTTCAGGAATTATTCCAGGAAATACTTTAAAGAAAAATAACTTTGGAGTTCGTCAGACAGCTAAATTTTTTCAGGATAAACTGACTTTTGCTGCTAATGCAAACTACACATCTCAATCAGTTGATAATAAACCTGTTAATGGTCTTTATTTTAATCCACTTACAGGGGTTTATTTAATGCCACGTGGAAATGACTTTAATTATTATAAAAATAATTACGAAGTATTTGATCCAACAAGAAACTTAATGGCTCAAAACTGGATGACAAACAGAGATATTATGCAAAACCCATACTGGGGAATTAACAGAAATAAATCTGAAGATACAAATGACTTTTTTAACGGAGCTTTGGCTTTAAATTATAAAGCTACTACTTGGTTAAGTATTGCTGCGAGATATAACTACAATAGAATATCAAGCGGATATGACAAATATATCTACGCAACAACGCAAGGAGCTTTGTCTCACATAAATGGTAGATATTATCATGAAGATGCTTTAAGCACACAACGTTATGCAGATTTAATTGCTACAATTAATACAAAAATTGGATCTGATTTCTCTTTTAACGCTAACGTAGGTACAAGTGTTAGAAATACAATGATTAATCAAAAAACAATTTTAGACTCTGGTGTTGGTGGAGGTTTGAAATATGCAAACTGGTTTACATTGCATAACTTCAATAACAATGCTGAAAACTACCAAACAATTGATTCTAACAAAGAAATTCAATCAATCTTTGCAGCAACTACTTTTGGATACAAAGATATGTTGTTCTTAGATCTTACAGGTAGAAAAGACTGGTCATCTACATTAGTAAACACAGAAGAAGGTGGATATTTTTACCCATCTGTTGGTTTGACTGCTTTGATCAGCGAAATGGCTACTTTGCCTGAATTTATTAACTATGGTAAAGTTCGTGTAGCTTATGCTCAGGCTGGTAATGACGTTGCTCCTTTTATTACAACTCCTACAAACTATTACCCACAAGGAAGCGGAACAAAATACAACCCATTAGTAGCTCCAAAAATAGGTACAAGTTTGAAACCTGAATTGAAATCAGAATATGAAATTGGTACAGAATGGAGAATGTTTAACAGCAGATTAGGATTTGAGGTTTCTTACTATCATTCAGAAACTAAAAATCAATATTTACAAGTTGTTGCTCCGGTTGGAAACGTTCAGGGTGTTGATTTTTACGGAATTAACGCTGGTAGTATAGAAAATAAAGGTATAGAGCTTGTTTTAAATGCAGGAATCGTAAGAGGAGATAAATTTTCTTGGGATGCAGCTGTGAACTATTCTCAAAACAAAAATAAAGTAAAAGAAATTCCTGAAGAATTAGGAGGTAGAATTAACTTAACAAATCCTGGAGTAAACAGTTACAGATACTCTTTGATTGAAGGAAGACCATTTGGAGTTATCGAAGGAATCAACATTAAAAAAGATGCACAAGGTAGATCATTATTAAATGATGACGGAACATTCCAAAAAACAGATTTTGAAGAAGTTGGTAATTCAAACCCTGACTTTATGTTGAGCCTTTCTAACTCATTCAAATTCGGACCTTTCTTTGCAAATATATTAATTGATGGACGTTTTGGAGGTGATGTAATGAGTTTGACAGAAGCACAAAACGATAGTTTTGGAGTTTCTAAAGCAACAGGTGATGCCAGAAATGCAGGAGGAGTTAACATTAATGCTGTAAGAGCAAGCGATGGTGTTGCGGTTACTAAAATGGATGCTGAATCTTATTACAAACAAGTTGGAGGTAGAGCAGGTATTAGTGGAGAATATGTTTATGATGCAACAAATGTAAGTGTGAGAGAAGTTTCAGTTGGTTATACTTTCAATCCTAAAGCAATACCATTTATTCAAACTGCTAGTATTTCATTAATTGCGAGAAACTTATTCTTTATTTATAAAGATGCTCCTTTTGATCCAAACGTTGCTTTAAGTACAGGTCAAGGTTTACAAGGTGTTGATATTTATGGTTTGCCTTCTACTAGAAGTATCGGTCTTAATTTAAATGTAACTTTCTAAAATTAAAAAAATGGAACTAAATAAAATAATAAAAACAGCTATCTGTGTTTCTTTGCTGACAGTAGTTGGTTGTACAGATAATTTTGATGATATTAATACCAATAAAAACGGTATTACTCCAGTAGATTTTGAGCAGGATTTTAATCATATTAAAGGTGGATTTTCTCCAATGTTTAATAATATCCAGATTTTAAATCCACCAGATTTATATCAATTGCAACAAGGACTAAATAGTGATGTTTGGTCTGGTTACATGGCAAGCCCGACTCCTTTTGCAGGAGGAATTAATAATACAACTTATTCATTAGTTGATAACTGGAATGGTGTTAGCTGGGAAACAGCCTATAAAACTATCATGTATAATGCTAATGATATTGCAAACAAAAGTAAAGGTAAATACGATCAGTTTTATGCTTTGTCATTGATTCTAAAAGTAGAAGGAATGCATAGACTTACTGATATTTTTGGACCAATTATTTATTCTAAGTTTGGTACTTTAGATACTACAATTGCTTACGATTCGCAAGAAGAAGTTTATACTCAGATGTTTAGTGAGTTAGATATCGCAGTTGCTGAATTAACAAAAAGAGTTGACGCAGGAGATGTTAGTGTTTTCGCTTCAACTGATGAATCAGGCTACAAAGGAGATTATAAAGCTTGGGTAAAATTTGCTAATACATTACGTTTAAGATTAGCAATGCGTATAGTAAAAATTCGCCCGGCTATCGCTAAAGTACAAGCTGAAAAAGCGATTGCACATAAATTTGGAGTTTTCACTACAAATGCTGATTTATTTAAAGTTGTATCTGCTGTTTATACAAACCCTATTGCAACTATTAGTGGTGGATGGTTAGATATTCGTATGTCTGCAGATATGGAATCTATCTTAAGAGGATATGATGATCCTAGATTACCAGTTTACTTTGACTCATCAGTTCAATTTCCTGGACAATATAAAGGTGTTCGTACAGGTATAGCTATTGCTGCAAAAGCAGATCACCAGGATTTTTCTGGAGTTGGTTCAGTTATAAGATCTAAAGAAGTTGTTTTAATGACTACTGCTGAAGCTTATTTCTTAAGAGCAGAAGGAGCATTGAGAGGATGGAATATGGGAGGTGACGCTGAAACACTATACAAAGCAGGTATTCAGGCTTCATTTGATCAAAGAGGAGTTTCAGGAGCTTCTGCATACTACGGTGATAATGTAAAGAAACCTATCGATTATGTAGATCCTAATTTCTCTGAAAATAATTCACCTGCTGTAAATAATGTAACTATCGCTTGGGATGCTGCAGCAACTAATGAAGTGAAATTACAAAAAATTATCACTCAAAAATGGATTGCAGGCTTCCCTGAAGGGCAAGAAGCATGGTCTGAGTACAGAAGAACAGGATATCCTAAACTTTTCCCGGTAATTAAAAATTATAGTGGAGGTACTATTTCGTCTACATTAGGTATTAGAAGAATCAACTTTGTATCGGCTGAAAAAACTGGAAACAAAGGAGGTTATGAAACAGGACTTGCAAAATTAGGCGGACCTGATAATGGTGGAACCAGACTTTGGTGGGATACCGCTGCTGGTAACTTCTAAGAAAAAGATAAAGATTAAAAGAATTTTAGTTTGGTTAGTAGATGGTATAAGCGATGCAAGTTGCTTATACCATTTCAAAACCAACTTAATAATTACCAAAAAAGAAAAAAATGAAAAGTGCTTTAGAAATAAAACCTGATATTAGCTATAAAAGTGCAGGGAAATTTGAAGAGACAAGGTTTGAAAAAATCCACAATGAAATCTTCAAAAGTTCTGCAGAAGCTTCAGTAATTGTAGCGCAGGAAATCGCTCAGTTAATTAGATCTAAACAAGAAAAGAATAAGTCTTGTGTATTAGGTTTAGCAACAGGTTCTTCTCCTATAAAAGTTTATGAGGAATTAGTGAGAATGCACAGAGAAGAAGGACTAAGTTTTAGCAATGTGATCACTTTTAATCTGGATGAATATTATCCAATGACAAAAGAAAACAATCAGAGCTACCACTATTTCATGCATCAGCATCTTTTTAATCATATTGATATTAAGCCTGAAAATGTAAATATTCCTGACGGTACAGTCGCTATTGATGAATTAAATCAATATTGTATCGATTATGAAATGAATATTAAAAGCGCCGGAGGTCTTGACTTTCAATTATTAGGTATCGGGCGTACAGGTCACGTAGGTTTCAATGAGCCAGGATCACACATTAACTCAGGTACAAGAATTATTACACTGGATCACATAACACGAGTAGATGCTTCATCTGACTTTAATGGTATTGATAACGTTCCCAAAAGAGCGATCACCATGGGAGTTTCTACGATTATGAGATCTAAAAGAATCGTATTAATGGCCTGGGGACAAAACAAGGCCGATATTATCAAAAGAACAATTCAGGGTGATATCAGTTCAGAAGTTCCTGCTACATTTTTACAAAATCATCCAAATGCAACTTTCGTATTAGACCAGTCTGCAGCTTCAGAATTAACCCGTTTCAAAACACCTTGGTTAGTTGGAGAATGCATCTGGACACAAGAATTAAAAAGCAAAGCGATTGTTTGGTTATGCCAAAAAACAAAACAATCTATTTTAAAATTAACAGACAGAGATTACAACAATAACGGAATGTCTGATCTTTTGGCACAGGAAGGTTCTGCTTATGATTTGAACATTAATATGTTTAACGTTTTGCAGCATACCATCACGGGATGGCCAGGTGGAAAACCAAATACAGACGATTCTCATCGTCCGGAAAGAGCCAATCCTGCAAAAAAACGAGTAATTCTTTTTAGTCCGCATCCAGACGATGATGTGATTTCTATGGGAGGAACTTTTTCAAAATTGATAAAACAAGGACATGATGTACATGTAGTATATCAAACCTCTGGAAATATTGCAGTTACTGATGACGAAGCATTAAAATTTGCCGAAGTTGCCAAAGATTTTGTTGGTGAAGCTGGTAGTGGAATAAATTTTAAATCAGTAATTGAATTCTTAAATAGTAAATCTGAAAACCAAATTGATTCTTTAGAGGTTCGAAAATTAAAAGGACTTATTAGAAGAAGAGAATCTTATGCAGCAACAAGATACATTGGCCTAAAAGATGAAAACACGCATTTCCTGGATCTTCCATTTTATGAAACAGGACAAGTAAAGAAAAATCCGTTAGGTCCTGAAGATATTGCTATCGTAAAAGAGATTATAGCCAAAATAAAACCACATCAGGTATTTGCTGCAGGTGATTTAGCAGATCCACACGGAACGCATGAAGTTTGTCTGAACGCTATTTTTGCTGCAATGAAAGAACTGAAACCAGAAAAATATATGGATGACTGCTGGTTGTGGTTGTACAGAGGAGCATGGCACGAATGGGATATTCATGAAATTGACATGGCCGTCCCGCTTTCTCCATCTGAAGTTTTATTAAAACGTCACGCCATTTTATACCACCAATCTCAAAAGGACAGAGTTATGTTTCAAGGAAACGATTCGCGAGAGTTTTGGGTTAGGGCAGAAGACCGTAATAAAAACACTGCGATCTTATATGATGAATTAGGTCTGGCAGAATACGAAGCAATTGAAGCTTTTAAACGCTTTGATTACTAAATTAATTTAAGATTCGGCTAGAGCGAATCAAATTTCAAAATTCAGATTGATTTTATAATGAAAGTGAGGTTCAATAGAAGTCATTCTGAGTTTTGTTTCTTTTATCTATTATTAATGTTATTTCCGGATAGCATCTTTCAAACACAAAAAAATGAAATATTTATTAGTCCTACTATTAGCGGGTTTAACTTCTAGTGCTCAAATTCAAAAAGAGCAACTAAATTTAATGCCGTGGCCTCAAAGTATTGCTTTAAACGATGGTAACTTTGCTTTAACTAAAAATTTTAAAGTAAATGTTACAGGTAATCCTAATCCGAGAATATTTGGAGGCGTTACTCGTTTTTTACGACGACTAGATGGTAGAGCTGGTATTTTTTTCGAACAGGGTTTTATTACAAAGTTAAATGAAGTTCCATCAGCAGAACTTCAGATAAACTGTACTAAAAGCGGAAAAATTGGTTTGTATGAAGATGAAAGTTATCATTTAGATATCAAACAAAATAAAATTACAATCAATGCAACAAGCGACTTAGGAGCTTTACATGGGCTTGAAACGTTATTACAAATGTTGCAAAACAATAATACGTCCTTTTATTTTCCAAATGCACAAATTTCAGATTTTCCAAGATTTACATGGAGAGGTTTGATGATTGACGCGGCAAGACATTTTCAACCGATAGATGTTATCAAAAGAAATATAGATGGATTGGCAGCTATGAAAATGAATGTTTTTCACTGGCATTTGGTTGACGATCAAGGTTGGAGGATTGAAATGAAAAAACATCCAAAACTAATTGAATTGGCTTCGGATGGAATGTATTACACACAAGAGGAAATTAAAAATATCGTAAAATATGCTGACGAACGCGGTATTTTAATTGTTCCGGAAATAGATGTTCCTGGTCACGGATCTGCAATACTTACAGCGTATCCTGAAATAGGTAGCAAAGTGATTACGCTGACAGGTGGAACTTCGGAAAAAAATATACAAGGTACAGCAATCGCTACCTATGGAATTGAAAGAAATGCTGGTATTTTTTCACCAACATTAGATCCTTCAAATCCTAAAACATATCAGTTATTAAGTGAACTTTTTGATGAGGTTTGCCCTTTGTTTCCCGGAGCTTATTTTCATATTGGAGGAGATGAAAATGAAGGAAAAGATTGGGATGCCAATCCTAAAATTCAAGAATTCAAGAAGAAAAACAACTTAGCTACAAATCACGAATTGCAAACCTATTTTACCATGCAATTAGTACCAATGCTTAAAAAACATGGTAAGCAATTAATGGGTTGGGAAGAAATTTTGACAAAAAACATGTCAAAAGAAGCTATTATACATTCATGGAGAGGACCTAATGAAGGCGTTGTTGCCGGTCAATCATTAGTTGATGCGGTAAAAAAAGGATATAAAACAGTATTGTCAAACGGATTTTATATTGATTTGATGTATCCGGTTGCGAGTCATTATTTAAATGATCCAATGCCAAAAGGAGCAGATTTATCAACAGAAGAAAAAGCAAGAATTTTAGGTGGAGAAGCAACAATGTGGACAGAGCTTGCATCTCCAACCACAATAGATTCAAGAGTTTGGCCAAGAACGGCTGCAATTGCAGAAAGACTTTGGTCAGCAGAAAATATTACAGATGTTGAAAATATGCGTAAACGTCTTGATGTAGTTTCATTTAGATTGGAGGAATTAGGACTAACACATATTCGAAATAAAGAGGTAATCTTAAGAAATGTGGCAAACAATCAAAACACAAATGCGTTAGATGAATTTACAAATGTTTGCGAACCTTTAAAAGGATATAAACGTAATAAAGGCGGAACTGAATATCAAATGTATTCTCCATTAACATTGTTTGCAGATGCTTGTACCCCAGATTCGAAAGACTCTTTAGCTTTTGATGAAGCAGTTAATCAATATTTAGCAAATAAAACGCCTGAAAATAAAGCAAAAGTGGCAGCCTTTTTTACAAAATGGATTGCCATAAATAAAGGATTAAATGAGTTGAGCAAAAATGCCCCTTTAGTACAGCCAGTTCTTCCATTAGCACAAAAATTAAATGACGCTTCACAAGAATTGTTACTTGTTTTAGATAACAAATCAACTCTAAAAGCAGATGATTTAAAAAGCCTGATAGAGCAATGTGATTCAAAAGATCACGCAGATGTTGAACTTGGAGTTTACACAAGTTTAAAGAAATTATTATAAAAATTTGGTTTGAATTAGTATAGTGTTTAGTAAGTTTTGTTACCATGATTATTTAGTAATTTATTATCTCTACCAGAATTTCTGGTAGAGATAATTATGGTAAACTTCTAAATATTTTAAACCTTATTTAAAGAACAAAGAGTAAAGA